>CALHRJ010000025.1 GCA_938038395.1 uncultured Deinococcales bacterium
AAGTTTGCCTTCAAACCAGATTTGTGGCATGAATTTACCTCCTGTAAAATTGAACGTATCATACGACTTTAGAGGAGCTTTGAATAGATACTCAGCTTAGTATTAAGTACTATATGTACTAAAGGGCTGCCCATCTAATAAGTTAAACAAGTATCATTCACTACAAAGTACAAAGATAAATTAAAAAATGACTGCCTAAATCCAAAAACATTGAATTTTAGACAGTCTGAACATATATAACTTATTTAAGTACCAAACTGAGCTAGATAAATATCATAATCCTCTTATTGCATACTTCCTCAAAACAACCTAAAGATAAGCACTTTCTAAGTTATAGCGCTTGTTGGAATGATGAGATTCATCATTCTTATACTAAGCTGAAAGATAAATGTCGTAATCCTATTATCAGATACTTCGTCAAAAGAACCGAAAGATTAGCACTTTCTGATATCTGATACTTCTTGGCATTATGACATTCTTGATTCATTTCGGTATTAGGCAGCCATCATAAATCTATTTCTACCTGCTTCTTTTGCTTGGTAAAGATAGCCATCAGCTTCATTTAGAAGTACATCAAGCTGTGCTTCTTTGGTTTCTGAGTTGTGCATAGCCCCACCAATACTAACCGTCATTTTGATTTCTTCACCATAAAATCGTAAAGGTGTTTCTTCAACAGCAGCTCTGATGCGTTCGGCAACAGCTTGTACTTCTTCTAATGGAGCATTCAACATCAAAACAGCAAACTCTTCACCACCATAACGAGCAAGTACATCGGTTGAACGAATAGCCTGTTTCACAACAGCTGCAAAGTGTTTAAGTGCAGCGTCTCCTGCTGCGTGTCCATGTGTATCATTGATCGTCTTAAAGAAATCAATATCTAATAAAAGTGTACTCACACCTTTTTTATAGTGCGGTAATTCTTTAGATGCCAAGTCAAACAAGGCTCTTCTATTCATGCAATTAGTAAGGATATCTGTATCTGCCATACTCCGTAACTTCATTGCTTGCTCTTGTAACAACACCTCATTTTTTTCTAGTTGTTGATTTGCAAGAACAACGTCAGTCACATCATGCATAACACCAATAAGATAATTCGAACCATCACTTAAAGTTAAGCGGCTTTTGCGGGTAATGGTTTCTCGTGCGTCAGATTCACCGTTATATACTGTTTCATATGCTTCATCGACAACGCCAGACTCAAGCACACGCATATCGCCTCCATTGCACTGAACAGCTTGTCTAT
Organism: uncultured Deinococcales bacterium; assembly: GCA_938038395.1. Classification (GTDB taxonomy): domain Bacteria; phylum Deinococcota; class Deinococci; order Deinococcales; family Trueperaceae; genus CALGZD01. Next base: position 1,244 of record CALHRJ010000025.1, read on the forward strand.
TTTGAAATACGTCTGTATCAAATTTGCCAATGACATCTTCACGACGGACATTAAACAAGGTTTCAAAAGCTTCGTTTATCCATACATAGCTTAGGTCTTCAGCTTTGATTAAAACTGGGTTAGGTAAAATATCTAAGGATGCAATTGCAAGTTCCTGACTAAATTTAGTTGATTCCATGTCTACGCTTCTCCAAATTCATATGCTTTATATTTTCTGGAATAGATATGAAAATAACGGAAGCATAGTAGTTAGTGTTAAAGTTAAAAAACGCATATAAATTGAGCTATTTCATAACCATTGAATCAAGTATAGAGACATAATTGACACAGAATTGTTACTTTTTAGTTTTGGATAAGTTATACCAAAATGAATCGAGAATGTCATACTGCTGAGCAGAATCAGAAATTAGAAAGTGCTTATCTTTTGGTTCTTCTGACGAAGTATTCGATAATAGGACTATGATATTTATCTTTCAGTTTAGTATTAGTTTTAGGGTTAATGAACTGTTTTGGAACCAAAATACTTTTCAAAAAAGCCTATAAATAGCAATTACCTATACAGTATAGGTATTGTATAGCTTAGGTTCTGCTTCATTAGTTGAAAAGGCATAAACATCCGAAGCTTTGAGTGGTTTAGAAAAGTAATATCCTTGAGCTTCATCACAACCAAGCTGACGCAGTACCTTTAGTTGTTCTTCGGTTTCGATACCTTCACTTACTGTCTTCAGATTAAGATTTTGACTAAGCATCAGTATCATTTTGACCAAGGTAGATTCACTTGAACCCGAAACTTTATCTATAAAGGATTTATCTATTTTCAACTTATCTAGTGGTAGGTCTTGCAAGTACTGTAACGATGAGTAGCCTTTACCAAAATCGTCAATAGCGATGGTTATATTCAATTCGCGAAGTAGGGTTAAGCGTTCTATAACTGTAGTGATGTCATGCATGACAACGCTTTCAGTAACTTCTAACTCAAGATATTCAGAACGTAGACCACTATTTCGTAATGCTTGAATCACAGTCTCAACAAAGTCTTCTCTTTCAAACTGCTTTGCAGAAATGTTTACAGCAATTTTGATAGGATCAAACCCCTGAGATTGCCATAGTGCGTTTTGCTTACAAGCTTCATTGAGAACCCATGTACCAATATCTATAATGGTGTTACTCTCTTCTGCTAGTGGTATGAAGACCATAGGCGAAATTTCACCTTTTGTGGCATGATGCCAATGTAGAAGGGCTTCAACACCTATACGCTCACCACTTTGAAGGCAATATTGAGGTTGGTAATAGAGCTCGAGCTCCCCTCTGTTCAAAGCGTATTTTAAATCTGTTTCTAGTTTTACACGTTCTTGTGTTGATTTTGCCAGACTGTTCGTAAAAAAGCTAATCCCATTTTTACCAGAGTTCTTGGTTTGGTACATCGCCATATCAGCATTCTTTAAGAGCGTCTTTAAGTCTTGACCATTATCAGGAAACAAACTAATGCCAAAGCTCGCACCAATGTTTATATTAAAGCCCATAATGACAATCTCTTTTTGTACCATTTTAAGATACTCTTCTGCTATTTGTATTGCTTTTTCCTTTGTATCTAAATCCATTAGGATGAGTGCAAACTCATCGCCACCCATACGGGCTAGTGTGTCGCCTGCTCTTGTACGAGAGCCAAATTTTTCTGCAACTTCCTTTAAAAGTAAGTCACCAATGTCATGTCCCAAAGTATCGTTAACATGTTTGAAACCATCTAAATCTATAAAAACAATTCCAAAGTGTAAGTGACTTCGTTTCGCTTGGGCAAGCACTTTCTCAGCAGTTGTTTCAAAAAGAAGTCTATTAGGTAAGCCAGTCAAAACATCATGATAGGCTTGGTGTTCTATCTTTCGTTGAAGTTCAGATTTTGCTACTGCTACACCAACTTGATTGGCAATAGAGCTAATAAGCTCAACATCATCTTGACTGAAGTTAGGATCATTTATATGGTTAATTGTGGCAATGGTACCTTGGACTTTTCCATCATAAAAGAAGGGAACAACAAGTACGCTGCCAATATCGTGTGAAATAATACTTTTATTAATATCATTGGATTCTCTAATATCTCTAATACCTTTAAGAGAATAGGCCGCTTTTTTATTTTTGATAGCCCAACCGCCAAGACCCTCATATAATTCTTTGTAACTGAGGATTTTTAAAACATCTTTTTCTTCTTCCTTGAGCGTTGTACTTACATTTTCTACTAGGGCCTTAGTTGTATCAATTTTGTACATCATTGCCCATCGTGCCCCTAGTGCTACACGAACATGTTCAATAATATTACTCATCAATAAATCAAGGCGATCACTGTTATGAACTGCTTCACTTATAGCAAATAGAGATTCGTTACGAATAGCTTCTTCTTTTACTTTTGAATGTAATTTAATATTATCTATAGTAACAGCTGCTAATTTAGCGAAGCTATTTAATAATTCTATCGTGATTTCATCGAACTCGGTGACCTCTTTTGTCGCAAAACCCATAACCCCGATAACTTGACCAGAGCTTATAAGCGGCAGTGCAACAATTGTCCTTACTTTACGGAAGGTATCATTTGGATCAAATCGATATTCTGACTCATAATAATCATCACAAAAAACTGCTTCTTCTAGACGCCAAACTCTGCCATTTATGCCTCTTGTCTTGTCTTGTTTACAGCCAATAACTTGTTTGTACAAACCAGTACCAGCGACGTACTCCAATACATCTTCTTGTTTATTGACAAGTGTTATATAGGTGTTATTATTTTTTGAAAGCTTAGCCAAGCGTTGCAATAACAAGTCTAAGGTTTGCTGCAAGCCTAAATTGTTATCAATCTGAAGAGAGGTTTCGTAAAGCCCTTGTAGGTAGCTTGTCTTTTGTTTGAGCTCGAGCTCAACCTGCTTCATGTCTGTAATATCTAAAAGTGCACTTTGAAAGGCAACAACCTGTCCATCAGCAGAACGAACAATCGTTGCATTATCTTGAATCCACCTATAGGCACCTGACTTTTTTCTAAATCTATATATTATTTGATAGTGAGAGTAAGAGGACATAATTGCCTCATTCACCATTTTTAAAGTTTCTTTAAGATCATCAGGATGGATACAGTCAGTCCACTGAACGTCTCCTGACATAATCTCTTCAACACTAAAACTCAATCGTTGAATGTTTTTTGAGATATAACTTATACATATTGTCGGAGGATTAAACTCAGGTGTCCAACGAACCAATATAACAGGGTTATGGTCAAAGAGTTCAAGATCATAGGCAGAATTTACTGACTGCCCACTTGAATCAGGTTGAAGACTTTCAACCTCATACTTAATTGTAGATTCCCCAACTGCCATAAACGATGCAACCACCCATGCTAGCTAAGCAATTCTCTAGCTATGAATTCAGTTTAAAGAACGTTTCTGACAAAAATGTTGCTTTGGGGCTTTCTGAGAACTTAGTTTATGGGTTTCACTTAAGACCCATGAGTAACTATATATATCAGTG
>CALHRJ010000026.1 GCA_938038395.1 uncultured Deinococcales bacterium
AAGCGTCATTCAGCAGTATTCATAGCAACTCACCTAAGGGTGCATCCGCATTGTGGAGGATAGGTCGAAAATAACCTAAGCAGCGTGTTTTTAAGCGCAGCGCAAAAACCGCCAAGGTGCGTCCTTCAACCCCAATATGTGATGTCGAATGAGTTTATTATCATCCGCCAATCTGCGGACGCACCCCTCACCTAATTCAACATTTACAAAAAAGATTCTATCAACTAGAAACCTTATGAATTATAAAGATATAGCAACAACAGCATGAGGCTATATCATCTGGCAATACTGTCGATATTTCTTCTACAAATGTCAGTTTTCTAGCCTTACGTGCTTGTGCAAATCTGATTAAGCACTAAACCTCTACAAGGCTGCATATTCGACATGCTTATAGCTTAGAAATAGTTAAACATGTATTTGTGGAATTTCTTTCCTAAAATTTTCGGTTTTTTGCTCACCTAAAATCTCTACCTATGGCTCTTTAGAAATAACTTCATTAGCAGGTAACGGTTTGGCATAGTAAAAGCCTTGTGCATATTCACACCCTAGTGCCTGAAGGTAATCAGCCTGTTCTTCAGTTTCGATACCTTCTGCAATAATTTCCAGATTAAAGCTATTACCGAGGCGCATAATATTCTCAACTAAAGCCCGATCCCCCCTATCATCTTGAGTGAGTCCAATATTCATAATAAATGAACGATCTATTTTTAGTTTATCGCAAGGTAGGGTTTGTAAGTATTGTAAGGAAGAAAACCCAGTTCCAAAGTCATCTAGTGCGATACTCACACCTAAATCACGAATTTCTTGAAGTCGCTTTGCTACAAAAGCTATATTATGTACGACAACACCTTCAGTAATTTCAATTTCTAGATAGTGCGCTTTAAGACCGCTACTCTCTAGTGCTACTTTGACTGTTTCAACAAAGTTTTCATGCACAAATTGAGGTGCAGCAACATTGACCGAAATGGTGATTGGAAAGCCTTGCTTATGCCATCTAGCAGCTTGAGCACATGACTCAAACAGTACCCATTTACCAATATCAACGATGAGTAATGTCTCTTCAGCAACAGGTATAAACTTACCAGGTGGGACTAGACCGATTTCTGGACGCTGCCAGCGTAAGAGGGCTTCTACACCAACCATCTCACCTGTATCAAAGGAGATTTGTGGTTGGTAATGCAGAAGAAATTCTTGACGCTTAACAGCCAGTCTCAAACTACTTTCAATAGATGCAAATTCCCGTACTTCATTAATAAGATCTTCAGTAAATAATTGAATACTATTTGCACCACGCTGTCTGGAAAAGCCCATCGCAATCTCCGCGTAATTTAAAAGCATTTGAGGGCTTTGTCCGTCTTCGGGGTAGCATGTAACACCAATATTGGCATTGATACTAACTTTTTCACCGTCAATAACAAAAGCAGTATCTAAGCATGCAATATAGCGCTCAGCTACACTTAAAACCTCATCTTTAGAGCTTAGATTATTAATCAGTACCGCAATCTTGACACCTTCAATGCGTGCCATACTGTCAATTTCGCGTGTTATAGAGTGGAAGCGCTCTATAACTTCATTGAGTAGATTATCTCCTACAGTTTGGCTATAGGTTTCATTAACCATCTTGAAACCTACTAGCTTTATAAAAAGAACTGCTGCTCTTTTTTGAGAATGTCTGGCATAGTTAATTGATTGTGTAATGTGTTCTTCAAATAATCGGCGGTTGGGTAAGGCTGTTAAGTCGTCATGTGAAGCTTGATATTCAATTTTTTCTATGAGACCTTTTAATTCTCTTTCACTATTTTTCTTGTCAGTAATATCAAGAAAAAATCCCTGAGATTGATGGATATGATCTACACTACCCTGCTGCACAAGAACTGTTGCTTCTAACCAGCGTAGGGTCTTATCCTTTGTGAAAATTCTGAAAGGAATTTGAAATTCACTATACCCTTCTTTAAATGCCTTTCTTAAAAATTTCTGAATATTTTCAATATCATCAGGATGGCAAACATCTTGCAAAAAGTTAGTCGAACCATCAATAAGCTCTTCAGTTTCATAACCATAACGGTTAATATTTTTCGAAAGAAAATCAAAGTCGAGTGTTGTACCGCTCCCTTGCGTCGTACACTTAAAGAATATTAAAGGACTATTTTCAATAACCGTATGGGTTTGTTGTAATTCTTGTTCTGCTTGACGAATATTTGTAATATCCATAGAAATGCCAAGAATATACTTTGCTTCGCCCTGATCATCTAACAGTACACGTTTTACTGTTTTGATAAAACGTTCGTTGCCTTCGTCATCTTTAATTATTTCCTCGGGAAAAGACAAATCTTTTTTGTGCTCGAGCAGCCTTTGGTCCTGCTCCATGTAAGCAATAGCTTCTTCATGCCCCAAACCTTCCATAAGTTGTAAGTCTGTTTTGCCAATAAAACTTTTAGGTTCTAAATTATGGCGCTTTGCCAATGCATCATTGACAAGCATGTATTGACTTTCAGTATTTTTTACAAAGATTAAGCTTGGATTGGCATCGATAACTTGCTGTAAGAAGTTTTGCCAAGGACTTGCTCTACGTTTTAGGCATTTGAGCACAACTTCATACAAGGAATCAGCAGTTAAAGCGTCAAGATACAAATAATCAGTTATGCCACAGTTTAAAAGTTGTGTTTTTTCTTCAATACTAAAAGGAGGAATCAGGGCTATGAGTTGACCTTTAACATGTTGATAAAGCTCTTCTAGCCACTCGTAGAGCGAAACGGTTGCTTTGACGCCATTAAGATCAATAACCAATAAATCTTGTTCGAAATATTGATCAAATTTGCTAGTTAATGGCAAGAAGGTAGGCTCGAGCCTACTTTCAGACTCTAAAAAAGAAAATTTCTCACTATGAGCGGTCAGAACTAAGATCTTTTGATTCTCAACCTCTGAACCAAGGTATTGATTATCTAGGTCAAGTTTAGACCTGTCAAATTCGAAAGGCATAGGGGACATAAAAACTACCTTTGAACCCTCTATTGAAAAGCAACAGTATTTCCCAGTACTATAACTTCCCTTAATAAGGTTGTAAGTTGTAATTTAGCAACTAAAGCAACAGATTTTATTTCTATTCATCAAGTTCCTTAGTTACTACTCATCTGAAGATATAGTTTAAAGATACGTCTAGCACGAAATTCTTATGAACTAAAAAAGGCAATAATGTGTTACTAGTTACATTTTTATTCGATTTATGAATTTCTATACTTAGGATAAGCTATTTATATTGCTCAAAATGTATTGCTTCAGCTCAACTATTAGGAAAAGTACTTTAGTTTATGAGCCCAAAGTAAACTGTGATTAATTTGTCAGTGATCTGTGATAAACTTCTTTTGCTTTTGAATCATTGTATGAAATACTACGGTCAACCGATAGATAACCTCCACCAGAATGACCTCCGCAAGGTTGAATTAAGCAATTTAACTGAAGAGATTATTGGATAATTGTATCTTCGAGTATTTATTATGATAAGCTGCACTAAATAAATTGCTTTACACTTAGAAAGAACTAACTTTTATGAATACTACTTTTTCTGAAAATACCTATCAAAATCGACCAGACAAATCTGGTCCCGAGAATCAAGTAGCCCATCCTAAAGGGTTGTCTTGGTTATTTTTGATACTTGCTATTGTTGGTATTGTGCATATTAGTTATATATTTTTTTGGGAGTACAGACAATTTAAGGATAGAACACTTATGTTAGGTAAGCTCGAGCAATCGATGCATGCCCTACGGACAGAAACTGACCTTCTTGTTGATACGCTAGATCACAAGCTAGATCTAAACTACCGCGAACAGCTTGCTCGTACCCAAGGGTTTGTCTACCCTGAAGAACGTTTAATTGCGAGTCCTAAGCAATAAGTTCTGCACCATAAGCTTTAGAACCAACTACAAAATCTAAACCTGACCCTACTATTTGAATGCAGATAGTAGCTATTTTGTTGCTAGTTGCAGGGCTAAAGACTCGAGCGCCCACTGTTCATCTTTACCTGTTTTGATTGCGACATCTGCATCTAACAAAGCAGTAAGTATCTTTTTCAAAGCAGCCTCATCGATCGCTTGACTTAGTCCTAAAGTTTTCTTAGCTACGAACGGTGCAACTTTTAAGGTTTGGGTTAGGACAGTGGCATCCACTCGGCTACGCGACTCTTTTATTGCCACAGCTCGAGCTAACAAATTGTACTGCCACGTTAACGCTCCGAGGATACGATTAGGAGCTTCGCCCTGAGCTACAAGACTGTGAATAGTCTGCAAGGCAACAGCAGGCTTCTTAGCAGAAATAGCATCAATCAAATCAAAGGCACTACGTGAAGCAGGTCGGTTAACGATTCGAATGACCTGTTCGCTTGTGAGTTTTTCATCTAGCACAGCTAACTTGTTAATTTCTGCAGCAATGCTGGGAAGGTCTTCACCAAAGAGATCTGCTAATGTGTCGGGTACTGATTTTTCAAATGTGAGACCATGAGATTCGAGCTCGAGCCTGACCCAGTGACTAAGCGCACCAAATCTAGGGGTTGCTAGTTGCTCAAATTCCCCAAGCTTTTTAAAAGCCTTTTGCCTAGCTGGCGTAGCCTCTAAATCAATAACAACAATTAAACTATCTTCTGGAATAGTCGCCAGAACCTTCATAACTTCGTTGCGACCTTTTACACCAGCCTGACCTTTAAATGCAGATGTAAAATCGAGTAATAAAGCACTACTACCAAACAAACCAGACTGAGCTGCCAGTTGTGCAACTTCGCCACCTGTCATACCTTCGGCAAGTTCAGTTACATCTTGCATAGCAAAACCACGTGCTGTAAATGCTCGACGCACTGCACGTTGCACTAAAAACCCATCACCTGAATATGCAAGTATCATAAATTTAAACTTAGGTAATAGCTATAAGTGCGTCATACATTTCAGTTGCACTTTGAAAACGTTTTCTAGGTTCTAATTCTAGGGCTTTTTCAACCAAAGCGACCAGTTCTGACTTTACCCCAGTTAATTTCTTAAGCTCAACACGCTCTTGCGCCAAGAGTACTCGAAAGAGTTTTTGACTGAAGGGTGGCTCGCCTACCAACATATGATAGAAAACAGCACCTACTGAGTAGATGTCACTCCTGAGATCGTTTCTATAGCCTTGAAACTGCTCTGGAGACATATAATGTGGTGTGCCCATTCGTAAATCAGGAGAAGTGATTGCACCTAAATCGAGGTCTTTGGCAAATCCAAAATCGGTAAGGTGTGCTTTACCTGTGGAAGACACAATAATGTTAGATGGTTTTATGTCGCAGTGGATAACCCCATTGTCATGGGCGTAGGTCAAGGCAAGCAACACATCTTTCATGATGTTTACTAGCTCTTCGGAACAATGAACGTCCTTGCGGTCATCTGTGTTTGTATGTTTTTCAGATTTTTGTTGAGAGGTTGGAAAACCTGGGAAATATTGTAAATGCTGGTCTAGAGGTGCACCCTCTATATACGTATAGATCAATTGATTTTCAAAATAATCTATAAAAGCAGCAATGTTGACATGGTTCAACTTACGCAAAATATGCGCTTCACGCTCTAGACGTTCACGCAGACGGGCATCCGTTGCTAAAAGACGTTTGACAATTAAGAGTTGTCCGTCGCAACTTGCAAGCTCAACAGTTACCGCACCATGGTTTGCAATATTACGAATTGGCAAAAGATTATCTAGATTTAGAGCTTTAGCCTTATTGCCATTATTATTCATAACTGTTGTTGCTTCAATTTGATCTGCTACCGAATCAGTTGCGCTAGTATTTTTAATTGTGAGTGTAGAGGACTCAACCATTAGAATTAATGTAACATAAAAATGTTAACTAATTCACACAGTGTAGTTTTAGAAATCTTGCAGAAATACGCTTTGTACTAATTGAGCTTTAACTTTGGTGAAGCTCGAGCTGCTTTCTAGCCCTCTGCGCTTCCTGCTGCATACCTGCATTCTTCAAAGTCTTAATATACTCTTCCCATAAATCAAAATCATCTGGATCTATATCAATGATTCGCTTAATCGCTCTAGCATAGCGCCTTGGCAACACCGTTGGGTCTAAGGCATCGGTATAAATCGCTTTAACTGCTTCAGCAAGGTAAGTACGCCTTGAACCTGCCCATGTCTCTGGAAAGGAAGATAACAATTCCCCTTGATACAACTCCACAATATCTTTAATATCCTCTTTGCCTATGAGTTGCTTAGCATTGACTATAGCCTCTGAAACCTTGAATCTATCAAGTAAGTCTTCAAGTAAATATAAATCACAATCACAGTGTTTTTTCAGTGAAAAGGTGATGGTATTTCTATCAATAGTCCAATTTGCCCAAGACTCACTCCACTTCTTAGCTCTAGATAAAACACTACGAAACCCACTCTGAGAAATACTTTCCCAAAGTGCAGCCATAACCTCTGTACGTTTGATATGAACTTCTCGCCCCTGCAGGATAAGGAAATAGACAACCTGTTCAGCACCACGATCAGGCGCAGGTTCTAATACACCATTTACCCGAACATTTTGCCCACCTAGTAATTTTACATAAGCAGAGTCTTGCTCTTCAGTTTCAGAGTACTCTTGATGACGCTGTAAAACATGTTGAATCTCTTGAAGCAATTCATGCTGTGTAAATGGCTTTGCCAAATATCCATCGGCACCTTGCAACATACCTTTGCGGTAGTCACGCTCACTATATAGCGCAGTAACATAGATAAAAGGAATTTTAAGCAAACTACTATCTGTTTTAAGATAGTCATGGAACTTATAGCCAATTGTTCCGGGCATCATGATGTCACAAAGAATGAGGTCTGGTTTTGAAGCAGAACTAGCTAAGGCAGTTTTTGCTTCATCAGCACTTGTACATTTTATAATTGTAGGTTCAAAAGCAGTAAGCTGTGCTTCGATTAAATCTAGAATAATCGCATCGTCATCTATGCATAGTATAGTGAGATTCTTTTTTAAAGCACTTTGTTTAGCGTTTGCAGTTGAGTCTTCAACATGCTTCATCTGCTGCTCCTGATAGCCAATGACGTCAGTGGTTGCGTTAGGTACTGTACCCAAATTCTCTTTATTCTTACTGTAAATCATCTTTATCTGTATTACCTATCTTTAAGATACATTCGTTGAAACGATGAAGGTTATGATACCTCATCCGTCTTACCAATAAATATTTCTAAACTCCCAACGAAAATTATTGACTTTCGTTTAATTGAATTAGCCACTCAAATACTTGAAGCACTATCCGACAATCTATCCTAATAAGTTGAATGTAAAAAGATTTTGAATTCTATACTAAAGATGAATTAAACTTTATCTCAAATCTAGATTTTTTACTTACTACGGATACTTCGGCGTGACTTTCAAATGAACGGACCCCGCGGCAAGCCGACGGGGTATCAACAAGGAATTCTTGTCTGGCAAGCCATACATCGAATATTTTATTTTCGAGGCAAGCCTCAGGGTATTCCTCATCCCTGTTCATTAATAAACTAAACAGTTGCACATGACCGTATTTGGATGTTCCTAATACTACAAAAGTTATTTTACATTATGCACTATATTAAAATCTAACTGTTCAGGTTTTAAGAGTGCCAATCCTTAGAGCAAGCCTTTTACAAATCCACCATCTACAGATATAGTTTGCCCTGTAATATAAGCAGCCTGTTCAGATGCTAAGAATATAACGGGTGCTGCCACTTCTTCTGGTGTTGCTAAACGCTTTGCTGGAATTGTGTTACTAGCAAAATCTGACTTTGCTTCTTCATCTGCAAATAGAGCTTTTAGCCTTTGTGTATCGGTATAGCCTGGTCCAACGTTGTTCACAGTAATGCCCTGATCTGCAACTTCAGTTGAAAGTGTTTTTGCAAAACCTGTAACTCCAGCGCGAAATGCATTTGACAAGGCTAAGTTCGCAACTGGTTGCTTAACAGACACACTTGTTATGTTGATGATACGCCCCCACTGCTTTTCTTGCATATTTGGCAAAGCCAAACGGGTTAAACGCACTGCTGACATGAGTGTAAGGTCATAGCCAGCCTCCCAAGCACTATCTTCCATACCAGCGGCGGTACCTGGTGGTGGTCCACCTGCGTTTACGACAAGAATGTCGGGCAAACCTGTGTAAGATGCCATCTTTTCAAATAGCTCCTCTATACCTGCTGGTGAGCTAACATCCGCTGGTATTGCAAATGCCTCGCCACCTTTACTACGAATATCAGCAATAACGCTTTCAAGTACTTCTTCGTCTCGAGCGCTGACAACCACACGCGCACCCTCGGCTGCTAAACCTTGTGAGACTGCTAGTCCGATTCCTTTAGAACCACCTGTTACCAAAGCAACTTTATTTCCAATTTGTAAATCCATAACTTAGTTTAGCGCAAATAGCTTGCCATTGACGACAGACTCTTATAGCTCTTGCCAAAAGAAGCAACTTCGTCCAATATTTCCAAAGGTTATAAAATTGCCCCTCAACCGATCAAGTCAAGTAAAAACTCTATTTTCACTGTTCTAAACAGTATTTCTAAACTTCTGTAGTAACAGCAAAGGTAGCAATGTGAACTATTTCCTATCTATACCTTAAATAATAAGGCATACTTATAATCATGATAAAGCAACCAGACATAAACAGTGTTTTTCACCCAACGTTTTTAG
>CALHRJ010000027.1 GCA_938038395.1 uncultured Deinococcales bacterium
TATCTCGTTAAAATTTCTTCTTGTACCGTTTGGAAATGTATTTTGAAGCACTCCCGTATTTGAAGGATAAAAGCCAGAAAAGAGGCTAGCCCTTGCTGGGCAACATACAGGTGTTGTGATGATTGCATCGTTGAAGGTTAAACTTTGAGGCATGACGGTTTCCGTCATAAATGGCATGTGTTTAAGGGTGTCGAAGTTTTGGTCGTCAGTTAGTAAGACAACTATATTGTAACTTTCTTCAACAGTCAAAACACGATCCAAAACTGAACGAAGCCCACCAATGTCATTCGCTGCTACACGAAAGTTATACTCACCAATCCTATTTGGCTTAAACTCTGTTGACCAATTGCCATCGGCATCTAACTTAATAGTTTGAACATCAGAATTTACAGAATCAGTCGGATCAGTACTTGCAAACATACGATCAGCTTCAAATAGCCTTACGGTACCTATTTTGCTATCGTCTTTTACTGTACCTGTTAGCTGACCAGCTCGAGCCCGAAAGTGGCTCGAGCTCGCAAACGTAAGCACAGGTGCCTTTGTATCAATTTTTATATTTGGATCTATGGGTGGTTCTGGATTAACTGGATCAGCAACTCTAAAACAAGCAACTAAAAATACAAGCAAAAGTACAGAAAATAGTATACCAAAAGTGTTTTTGTCAAAACCCCGACTCAAGGTTTGAATAAATTTCATTACAAATTACCCCTAACAAATACAATTTATATGCTTAATAATAAATTATTCTTTTAGGGTAATGTGGTTAGGTACTACTTTAAGAAGTGCTCTGGTAAGAAGTGCTCTGGTACTCAACCAACTTCATAATCATAGCCCCCATACGCTCCTGCTCAGGCTGAACAATCCGCTCTATGCCCCACTCACGCAAAGCGCCCGAGGTCATATGTCCAACTGATACAGCTGTCACAGTCGTAGCAAAGAGATTTCGTAAGGGCTCGAGCTTACCTAATCGCTCCGTAATCTCAAACAAAAACTTAACCTGCGTCTTACTCGTAAAAGCAACATCTGTAACCTCACCAGCCTGCATAGCAGCAAGCAACGACGTTACGAGTTCATCAGAAGGTGGAGAATAATGATAAAGCGGAATCTCCGTGTAGTTAGCGCCTTGACTCTCCAATAAGTCACGCAAACTTGGCATAGAATCTGCCAAAGATTCACCGTGGAGTTGAATAGCAACGCTTTTACCAGCAAAGTCAAAGTCTTTAAGCGGTCGAACAAGCCCTTCAACTGAGCCATCATCATCTTGGACCAAAGGTTTTAAATCTATTTCTTTTAGGGCTTTCACTGTTTTGTAACCACGTACTGCAAGCGTCGAATCTGCTAAATGTTGTGTTAGCACTTCTCTAAGTTCCAATAATTCAGCAGCCTGCAACATAGCTTTTACACCCATGCCCGTAATGCCAATAAAGTAATCAAAGCCTTCAGCACAAACCTTCTTGAGGGGTTCTGTGATGCTTGGATCATTCAGAGGTACTGCGTTCATGAGCACATATTCTTCAGCTTTACCACCAAGCTTAGTTATAAGTTTTTCTATTTCCTCAAAACGTCTTCCGCCACCAACAGCAACGGTTCTACCTGCAAGCGGTTGAGGTTTTACTTTAGTTTCAGTCATATGCTTTGGCTCAATTCTACTTGCTTATTCGTAAATTCAGTTATACAACTTTCAATCGCATCTAGAATTTTTTCATCGTAAGATAAATAATCAGTAAGATGAATCTTCACCTTGCTATGTTTTTTCTGTGCAGCCTCAATAGCCTCAGGTAAATCATTTACAACATGTCTACCTAATTGTAAGAAATACGGAATAGCCGTAATTTCATTCATTCCCTGCCCCACCAGATTATCGACACCTTGAGCAATATCTGGTGTGTTGATTTCCATATAGCCCATGTCACCAGCAGCTACTTCAGGAAATTTTTTCATAGCGTCTAATGTTTCTACAATGACCTCATTGGCAGTTGGGTGGGGTGTTCCGTGAGCGAGTAGCAGTAAGCCATGTTTTGGATTCTCAGTGTAGGTAGTCATATATCTATCTTTCACCATCTCAAGAAGAGCATCTTGAAAGCCAAATGAATGACCAAGCTCAAAACTAATATCTGGATAGTCTTTACTAACTTCTTCAAGCTGTTCAGGTAAGGAAGTTTCGACATAATAGCCTTGAATCAAAAAGTAAGGCTGCACGAATATTTCAGTTGCACCTTTACGCACACAACGTGCTACGCTATCTGCCAAAGTTGGCTTGCTAAAGTTTAAGAATGCTGCTGTACTCAGCTCAGCCATACCTCTTTTTCTGGCTAATGCTGCTAAACGAATCATTGCAGCACCAGAAGCTTTTCGCAAGCTACCGTGTCCTATGAGTATGAGTGCTTTTTTAGCAGATAATCCAGTGAGCTCAGCCATAAGTTAGTTTAAAACAACATCTCTCAAGATACTGTTTTCTGGAGTACCATTATTTTGAAACTCACTAGTATTTTGGAATTCGTTTAAAAATCCTTGGTCGAACCATTTTAGGTCATCCCGCAGGGCAACAACTTCACCAACAATGAAGCTAGCAGGTGCTTTAAAATTTTC
>CALHRJ010000028.1 GCA_938038395.1 uncultured Deinococcales bacterium
TTCGCCGTGTTGCAACAATACAGATGGTTTTATCAACTTGTCTTTGCCAAGCTCAGTTTCTTTAAGTTTAGCAACTCTTTTTGGAAAGAGTAAATGATAGCCTTTGCGAACGCCTAAATCTGCTGTTGGAAATATATCTAATCTTCCGAGTCCAGACATCAGATACATTTGTGCGCTCCACTCGCCTATACCTCTTACTTTGACCAGCCTTTCGATGATGTCTGCATCACTAAGTTTTATCATAGCGCTTGAATTTGGAACGCTGCCGTCTAAAATATGTTTGCTTAAATCCAGTAGTGCTAAGGCCTTGTTGCGTGAAACGCCTGCTTCCCGTAAGTCGTTTTCGTCTTTTGTAATGACTTTTTCAGGGGTGGCTTTGCCGTCAAATAAATCTTGAAAGCGACCGTGAATTGTGCCTGCTGCTTTGCCACTGAGCTGTTGGTAAATAATGGCTCGGCTCATGTGCTTGAAGAGGTCTTTTTCTTTGGATAGTGTGTAGTGTTTATTGTCAATTAGGTCTACGACTGTTTGGAAGGTGGGCTCGAGCCTCACTAATTCCCCAACTGAATCATCATAGTTAAAACTCTTATCCCGCATAGTCATAATCTTTTGAGCCATGTTGATAGTATAGCGATTGTCAAGCCAATTTTGCTACACTTCAAGCTATGCTTCAACCTATGACGATTGATATTGATAAAGCCAGACAGTACATCCATGCCAATGGACTACTCTGGGAACGTGCCCTCTGGGATTACCTTTTTGATGGTGGGTCTCTGGTACGGGTTCATCAGACGCTACTTAATTACAAAAATGCTGATGGGGGATTCGGACATGGTTTAGAACACGACCTAAAATGCCCACAATCCAACCCACTGCAACTTGAATTCCTACTGACAATCATTCGAGATAGCGATTTACCCGTCGGGCGCATCCTTTCAGGAACAAGCGACTGGGTAGAGAGTATTCAAAAACAAGACGGAAGTCTTACAAATCCAAAAGAAGTTCTTAGCTATCCACATGCCCCATGGTGGGGAAGAGATTCGAGCCCGACTATGGCAGGTGGGCAGTCTGCACCAGACTCAATCGTCGGTAATCTGATTGCACATGGACAATGTTCTTTAGAAATGGCAAACCGCACAAAGGCATGGGTAGAAGCAAACGTTAGTTTAGACAGCATTGCAAAAAGTGATTGGCTATTCATGACTTATCACTACTTTGATTACTTTATGAATGTGCGAGACTTCCCTGATTTAGATAGCTATCAAGAAGCAACGATAGCCACGATAGTTCGTCTTGCTGAAAAGGATATTGCAGATGGGGAAATGGCAAAAGCTTGTGCTATATTTTCTTTTGTGAACTCACCCGATAGTTTTATGGTGTCAGAAATTCCAGAAACTATTATTTCTCAATGTTTGGACTACTTGCAAGCCAATCAAAGAGAAGATGGTAGTTGGCTAGATGAACATGATTTAGTGCAATGGCAACCGCTAGCATCTATTAAGGCGTTGCTTGCACTTAGAAACTTTGGACGCTTGTAACTGAACATGTTAAAGATACTTATTATCGTTATAATATGCTTGGCTGTTTTATTAAGCTTGATTGCTATATTTCTACCCAATATTGAAAGAACACTAGTCTATTGGCCTAATCGAACTGTACATCAAACACCTGATGAGTTTGGAATCAACTATCAAACCTTAGAACTACAGTCATCTGATGGAACCAAGCTAGTCGCTTGGGTTATCCCTCACGAGAGTTCTGATAATAAGGTTAATGCAGATAAACCTTGGTTGATATATTTTCATGGCAATGCCAGTAATATTAGTTATCACTTAAGCTATACAACACGCTTAGCAGAAGAATTACAGGTTAATTTATTGCTTGCAGAGTACAGAGGCTTTTTTAAGAGTGAAGGTAAAGCTTTTGAAAAAGGAATAGTGCAAGATGCACGTCGTTATTACGATTATCTAATTGAGCAAGGTGTAGCTCCTAAAAACATCATCCTTTATGGCTTTTCCTTAGGTTCAGGCATCGCAACAGATTTAGCAAGTAAGGTGGATATTGCAGCCTTAATTCTTGAAGCTCCGTACACCAGTGTGCCTGAAGCAGCCCAAGCAGCGTATGGTCCTTGGTTGCCTACTGGCCTTATTCGAAATCGTTATGCCAGTATTAAAAAAATTGCCTCAATTGATGCACCACTGTTTATAGCACATGGTGAACAAGACCAAACCATTCCATTTGAACTTGGTCAAAAGCTCTTTGCAGCAGGGGTTGAACCAAAAGTATTTCGACCGTTTAGGGGTGGGCATACTACGTTGCTAGAAGGTGAACATCCAGAAATTACAAGTGAAATGCGGCAGTTTTTACGACAAAATGGTGTCGAAATAGTGCCTTAGCCGCTGACTAAGGCATGTTAAGATGTAGTATCTGACTATTTAGAAGTTACTAGGAGTTAAATATGGATATTTCAATTCAAGTAAACCAAGCAGGACCATCAACAAGCAAAGGTCTAATTCGTAACCATGAAGTGATGATTGACCGCCCTGAATCAAAAGGTGGCGCTGATAAAGGTGCGATGGGTGGCGAGTTGTTACTTGCTGCTTTAGGTGGTTGTTTTAGTAGTAATCTACTTGCTGCAATTGCTGCGCGTGAAGCAGCTATTAGCGATGTAAACATCACAGTGACTGGTACTTTAGACGGAACACCTGCAAACTTTAGTGCTATTGATATGAAAGTTGCAGCAGAGCACGATGACGCTGAACTGCTTGAAAAACTGATTACGATTTCTGAACGCAGTTGTATTGTTGCCAATACGCTTAAAGACTCTGTAAAGCTAACTATTGGCCCTGCTTAAATTGCGTTATCTTGAGAGAAATTTATGAGACGCCTATTTAAACTATTTTCTGCTGACCGTCGTGATGATTGGACGCAAGTACAGCGTGAAGCATTTCTTGATTTACTGGTAGTGAGTGCTTTTGCAGATGACTATTTTTCCCGTTCTGAAAAAGAATTGGTTGAAGATTCCACTACACAATTTTCCTGGGATTCTGAAATCTCTGTAGAAACCTATGGTGATTCGATTATAGAAACCGTAGAAGCTTTTGAAAAAGATGTCGAGCAAGAGGCGTTGCTCAAAAGCATTGCTGAGCGCTTAGGTGAAAAATCTGCAAAGCGCAAAGCTTTAAAGTCTTGTGAAAAAGTCTTACTCTCTGATGGTAGTGAACACCGTGTTGAAATCAACTTTTTACACAAAGTTGAAAGAATCTTTGATTTGTAATGGTTGATAACAATAACTGAAGGAAAACTATAATCCAATATTTACAGTTTAGTTCTGCAAGTAGGCAGCTTTTGAACAAGCATGCTTAAACAATTCACGATTGATTTCAAAAAGTCTTTAGGTGATAGGCGTTTTGATGCTGAAATTTTTGCTTTAGCGATTCCAGCTTTAGGCGCATTGATTGCTGACCCTTTAGTGTCATTGGTCGATACTGCTTTTGTCGGACGCTTAGGTGCACTGCCATTAGCAGCGCTAGGCATCAACACAGCTCTATTTGGACTAGCAGTATACATTTTTAACTTTTTAGCTTATGGCACCACACCTATGGTGGCAAATGCATTTGGTAAAGGGGATAGGTCTTTAGCAGGGCGCATTAGTTTGCAAGCTTTATCTTTGTCATTGTTAATAGGTCTTGGTGCTTTGCTTTTTATTCAACTTTTAGCACCTTGGTTGATTACCATCATGGGTGCTAAAGATGATGTTTTTGAACCGACACTAACTTACCTGCGAATTCGTGCTTTGGCAGTTCCTGCTGTTTTGCTCATCACAGCAGCAAACGGTGTATTTCGTGGCTTTCAAAATATGCGTATTCCCTTTTGGGTGATGATTGGTCTTAACCTTGTCAATGTCGTGTTAGATGCACTCTTTATATTTGGGTTTGGTTGGGGTTTATCAGGTGCAGCTTGGGCAAGTGTAATTGCACAATATCTTGGTGCTGCAAGTTTTGTAATTATTTTATTTGCTCAGCGAGATGTTTTTCAGATTCCGCTTAAATTACCTAAACTAAGTGAGTACGCTAGCTTTTTGCAAATAGGTTGGTTTGGTTTTTTACGAACTGCTGCTTTGTTATTCACTTTTACTTTAGCGACAGCTGTTGCTACACGTGTTGGAACTATCGAAGTTGCGGGACATCAGGTAGCGAATAATATTTGGTTGCTGTTAGCACTTACAGTTGACGCTTTGGCGATTGCAGCGCAGGCATTAGTTGGGAAGATGCTGGGTGAAGGGGAAGGTTCTGAAGAAGGGAGGGGGTTGGCTCGAGCCCTCTCGAATCGCCTCTTAACCCTAGGTCTCGGCGTTGGCATCGTCCTAGCCATAATCCTAGCTGTACTCTCACCTTGGCTACCCAAACTCTTCAGTCAAGACCCAGAAGTTATAAAGGTCGTCTACAGTGTTTTTGCTTTTGTCATTTTAAGTCAACCACTGAATGCACTTGTTTTTGTATTTGATGGCATATTCATAGGCTATGAAGCTTTTAACTACATAGCTGCGGCTATGGTTATCTCTGCTGTAGCAGGTTCGGCTGTATTATTACTAGTTCAACCTTTAAATCTTGGCTATGCTGGGGTTTGGTGGGGGCTGACTGTGTTTATGCTTGTGCGATTATTGACGCTTGGTTGGCGTTACTTTTTTCAACAAGAAAAAATTTGAATGTTAGGGTTTTCTTCAGACAATTAGTTTTTAGTCTGTGAATCCTCATGAAACGCTACTGTTTAGACTGTTCCACTGCGTTACTATAGTTAACTATGAGCCAGTCTTCCCTTAACATTTCAAAATTTTTTTTAAAGTCTATTTTTGCTGCTATCGCTATCCTTGTAAGCTTAATTGCCTGTAGCGTACAACCTATTCTCACTACAGATATTCCTATATCTGGTTTAGTCTTTTCTGAAGAAGCTGAGAATGCTACCTTTATGATTTCTAATACAGGTGGTGGCAGCCTTAATTGGACTGGTACTCTTAGTGACTTTAAACGCAATGGCAGTGCTCAAGAATCATGGCTAACTCTCGTTAATAGTTCTGGACAAGTTGCAAGAACTCAGAGTGAGCAAGTAACGCTTAAGCGTTCAGTTATGACAGCAGGTACTTATTCTGCTTTACTCACAGTGACTTATCAATACAACGGTGGTCCAGTTTCTGAGCGTTTTCAGATTAGTGCGACTGTTGTAGATAAACCTATTATCAAAATTGGTAGCCCTTTTACTACCTTGGATGTTGCGGCAGGGCAAACAAGTTTCTATATTCAAAACGGTTCTTTTAGTAACAAAGTCTTATCTTGGTCTTTTGACAACTTACCTAGTTGGTTAGTTGCAGATACAACAAGCGGTACTTTAAGTGCTGGAGAAGAAACTCTAATTCGATTGAGTCTTCAAGCTGGCGTTGCACCGAGGAACTATGCAGTAGATTTAGGGATTTCAGGCACGGATGCTAATCGTAAAACCCTGAAAGTCACTGCAAACTATACTGGCTGTGTGGGACCAACCTCAAATTCAAATCTCGCAGCTCAAGCATTTAATTATCAAGATGATAGCAATGCTGACTATGTTACAGGTCAAGTATTACTTCGTTTTAAAGATTTAGCGCAACGGGCTGCTGTTATTCAAGATTATCAAGCTTATGGCCTTAGACTTTTAGAAGATGGTGAAGGCATTATTGCAGATGTTTTTG
>CALHRJ010000029.1 GCA_938038395.1 uncultured Deinococcales bacterium
ACGACTTTGATTAAGTGGACTTGGGCCATAACTATTTGTACCCGTGTCACCTACTTGAATAAAAAAGTAAAGTAGCACTAACCAGCCAAGTATTGGAATCAACCCTATTAGTTGCCACCAACCACTACGTCCAATATCATGGAGTCGTCTTGCACTAACAGCTAAAAATGGTATTAGAGCAACAAGTGTAAATAATCCTCCTAGCCATACACCTACTGCATTTAGAGCTGGGATACGTTCAAATACCTCAAATACTGCGTTAATAATAAACAGTACTAAATAGAACATCCAAAATGCTTCTCTACCCGCACGACCACTAAACTGAAAATACCTTTTCATACCATCAATAAACCAATACATTTACTACACCCCCGATTAAATATTTGTAATCTTTAAGTACCTGTGATTACCTATTGAACTAAATATAGACAAAATTGCTTTACAAATTTCTGATATTTTCAAACGATTAACTAGGTTTTATTTAACTAATAATCCAAATTCAATAATGATTTTTAACAGAACCTCTGCTATTAAGATCCAACCGCAAGTATGTAGTTTAAACTTCAGCAACCCTGCTGATTTCATTCACGACAAGTTTAAAGTCTAGTCCTTGATTGAGGACATAAGGAATAAACTGGCTACTGGTATTCTTTTGCAATTGCAGAAAAGTATTTAGATGTGACAATTAGAGTCATTTACAGGTCTAACCTAAGATATTATCTATACCAATCTACGAGGTTTTTACTCAGAATGTTTGTGCCAATACATTGATTATAGTTGCTGTCATATTTCTAGTTATCTTTTGGGCGTCTGCCTTTATTGGTATAAAAATTGCACTTGAGGGTTTGACTCCAGGGCATTTAAGCTTGTTACGTTTTTTAATTGCAAGCGCTACCTTACTACCCGTTTTATTGGTTATAAAAGCTAGGCTTATACCTAAACCTAAAGATATTCCTTACTTCTTTATGCTTGGAGCGCTCGGCATTAGCATTTACCATACAGCGCTTAACTTTGGTGAGCTAGGTGTCAGTGCTGGTGCAGCCGCTTTGATTCTTGCAACTGTTCCTGCTCTTAGCGCTATCCTTGCTCGCTTTATTTTGAAAGATAGATTGCCAGTACTCGCTTGGTTTGGCATAGTTATCTCATTCTTTGGTGTTGTGCTTATAGCGATTGGTGACTCTGCTAGCTTTGGTTTGAACGTGTTTGCACTTCTGGTTATGGTATCTGCTGTTGTTGCTGCTTTTGCCAACGTACTCCAAAAACCCATGTTTAAGCACTATTCAGCAATTGAAGTAAGTGCCTATATGACGTGGTCTGGTACCCTACTTTTACTTATTTTTCTACCAGGTCTCTCTGCTGATATTGCAACTGCCACTATGCGACCCTTACTCGCTACAATTTACATTGGTGTATTCTCAGCAGCAATTGCAAATGCACTCTTTACCTATATTCTATCTAAAATTCCGGTTGGGCAAGCTACCTCATACCTTTATGCAATTCCAGTAACTAGTTTGGTCATTGCTTGGCTTGTGTTAGGAGAAATACCCTCACAACTCACAGCATTAGGTGGAGCAATTGCCTTAGTTGGAATTGTGATTGTTAACGAAGCACGTAAAAGTAGCAATCGAGCTTCTTAAGACAACTCAGTTCTCTCTAAAAAAGAAACGAAACTAGGCAACGTTCTTTATGTTTCGCTACTCTTCATCCCATACTATAAAGGACGGGAGTTATTTTTATGGGTAACACAAGTAGCTTTGAAAATACAACTAAACCTTCGGATATAACTCACAGGTTAGATACGACTATGGTTATAGGCGAAACTGCTACCTCAGAGCAACTATTAGAACAGGTATTAGGGGAGGCTCGAGCCTACCTAGACACCCAACCACAACTAGCTCTAAACCTTATTCATCACAATGAGGCACTAGCCAAAACTCCAGAGCAAAAAGCTCAACTCAATCTCTTAAAAGCATCCTGCCTCTCGAGAGTTGGCAAAATAGAAGAAGCACTAGACGTTGCAGAACAAAGCTACGACCTAACAAGCGATGAAAAAATACTCTGCAGCCTAAAAGAAATTGCAGCTAGAAGCCAATATTACTTAGGCAGCTATATGGAAGCTCTAAGAACTTCTAGTGAATCACTCATGCATATCAAACATGCTGGTGAGTTTCAAGCCTCTGAAGAACGTTTTGCGGTATTAAATACCCAAGGTGCTATTTACTATCGCCTTGGTCAATACGACCAAGCACTTGCAGCTTATTTAGAATCGTATGATGTTGCCATAACACTTGAAAATAAACATTTGAGACTAAAAAGTATTGCTAATATCAGCAATGTTTATAAAGAAGAGGGGCATTATGAACAAGCTTTAAGCTATTTAGAGAAAGCCCTCGCTGAACTCAAAACCATAGATAACATTCGTACAAATATCATCATATTAGGAAACTTTAGCCCTTATTATTTTGCGATGGGTCAATACAAAGAAGCCATAAGCTACGCGGATAAGGCTCTTTCCATATCTGGTGGTATGCCTATTGATTACATAGATATATATACCTATAAGGCAGAGGCACTTTCAGCCTTACAAGAGTACCAAGAAGCAAATAACAATTTTGCATCAGCACAGGCATTGCTAAAAGAACACCCAAATGATCATTTACAGGCGTTACTTTACCAAAGACAAGCATCCCACTTCGTAAGACAAGATAAACACGAAACAGCAATAGACTTGCTACTTCAAGCAAAAGAACTTTTTACACAAACCAATAGCAAGAAAGAACTGTATCAAGTTCACTTGAAATTAAGTGAAATTTACCGTTCGCTAGAACAAACAGATGAAGCACTAGAAAATTATATTATCTTTCATACCATTAAGTCTGAATTACAGAGCGAGACCTCAGAACAACGAAGAAAAGCGCTACTTATTGAGCACGAAGTTAATAACTTAATTCAGGAAAAAGAACAAGCTTCAAAGGAAAATGAGCGACTTGAAAGACTTGTGCTCGAGCGCACCTTACAAATTGAAGAAGCCCATTTAGAAATGCTAAAACGTCTTGCCATCGCAGGTGAAAAACGTGACGATGACACAGGTGAACACACCGACCGTGTTGGTAGAGTAAGCGCACTCATAGCGAAAGGAATGGATTGTGATCCAACTTTCGTACAAATGATTGAGGTTGCTGCTAAATTGCACGATATTGGTAAAATTGGTATTCCAGATAGCATTTTGCTCAAACCAGACAAACTCACCAATGAAGAGTTTGACACTATGAAAACACACACCAGCATTGGTGCAGAAATGCTATCAAATAGTGACTCTTTACTTATTCAAATGGCTGAACGCATTGTGCACTGCCACCATGAAAAATGGAATGGCAAAGGTTACCCACAAGGTTTGGTAGGCGCAGATATTCCACTAGAAGCAAGAATTGTGGCAATCGCTGATGTCTATGATGCCCTAACCAATGTACGCCCTTACAAGCGCGCATGGAGTCATGAAGAAGCGCTTGAAGAAATTATAAGATCATCAGATTCCCATTTTGACCCAAATGTGGTAAAAGCTTTTCTTGCTGTCATCGAGTCTGATGCCCCGCAGGTTGCTTAATGCAATTCAGCTAATACAAGGTGCATAGTGCAATTTGCCTATAAACTAAGTGTCCTAAGCAACAGTTAGTTTGCTTCATTAAGAATTTCTTAAAATTCATGAGTGTATTAATCTATAAAAGTATTTTCTAGACACATCTTTAGTATCAAAGGTGATGTCCGATTTCTTACTTAATTTAGCCAATAAAAATAAGCTGTGTCCTTCAATTTGAAAGGGTATATTGATACAACAACCTAAAATTACTAAGTTTCAAATCAATTTTATTGGGCATTTGTAATTCATATTACATATTTTGAGTATAGAAACAAAGTAAATTCTATAAAGAGCGCTTTCAAAATCTAACAGTATAGGAAAGTACTGTTGGGCTACTCGAATATAGTCTTGCGAACAAATGGACATCTACATGACCAACTGGTCTGGTATTCAGTCCAAAACAGTATTAGTTCAAAATCTCATGATTGAACGTCGAATTGACACAGGCTTATTAGCTGAAATAAATTTTCAAGAGTTTTGACAAACTGTTAAGTTTTTTACGAAGATATTAAAATCTAAAGTTGCGGCTCGTGGTAGGTCGTAACCTTCGATAGTAGAAATGTTGATTATTCTGTTATAGGTCAGAATTAACAACACTAGTTTCTACACTCAAATAAAGGGGAGATTTATGATTGTCAATACAGGACAAGAGTCTCAATTGTTTTTTGATTCAACTAGCTATGTTGCTAGTGATCGATTAACGAACGAACAGCTATCTGCTGATTCAGCTTCAACTACGTCGTCTAGTGGAACTCAGAGCCTTAAAAGTGTAAAAGGATCCATGGTATCCGGTACACTTGCACACCCAAGGCGCAAGCTCGAGCTAAGTTCCGTACTATATGAAACTGGTAGAGACGCCAGTGCGCTTTATATAGTCAATCAAGGTTTACTCAAAGCCATCGTTCCAACATCTATGGGACGCAACCGAATTGCTGATATTTACGGTCCAGGTGATTTACTTGGTTCAGCAGCCATAGAAGGTGGACAGCACGTAGAAACTGTCATCGCCATTCAAGATTCAATCCTTACACCCATCGATCCACATTTAGGTTTAGTTCATAGTAAGTCATCTCGCTTCATTGCAAATGCACTTGCACGACAAATGCGAAGGCACCGCGAAGCCGTAGATGATGCTGAATTACCCGTAGGTGCACGTCTTACACGCATGATTTTACGAATGTGTGAACGCTTTGGAGAAGCTCACAGTACGACATCTGTTCGTTTACCCATCGCACTTACCCATGAAGATTTTGCAGCCCTTACAGGTAGCTCTCGCGTTACCATCACACGAATTTTAGGAGAACTCCGTCAAAATAATGCGCTAACTGGTACTCGGGGTGTGTATGTGGCAAACCCTATTTTGCTAGAAAAAGCAACAGATCAGTTTGTGCTAAAAGTGCTGTAGAAAAATGGAATAACTACAAGAAGCGTTCTAAGTTATAAAGGAGCATTGTCAAAGTGCTCCTTTTCCATTTTTGATGCTAGTGTTCTTTTTATGGCTTTTAGAAAAGTAAAGCCACCCGTGACTTCTGCGACCTACGACCTAACTAAGACATCCTAGCTAACTAAGACATCTTACTTAAATGGAAGCATATCAGCACAAGGTTGTATGACAAAGCTGTTAAATTATTGGGATTCATACTGCACCTGCTATTACTTAAAGAAAAACGCTTTTCCTAGAAATACATACTCTGTAATACTCAATAGCGTACAATGACAAAACATGCGAATTGCCTTTTTTACTGAAGTATTTG
>CALHRJ010000030.1 GCA_938038395.1 uncultured Deinococcales bacterium
CCTATTCAAATTTGCAGGTGTAGCATAACTTATTGCGATATTTACTGTGCTTTTAAATGCCTAATAAATTGCTGCGCTGTCCGCCCAGAATAACCATTACCCCAGTCTGCAAATTTTATAGCTTCTTGCTTAATATCTCCAACAGCCAAACCTTCATGAGCAATCAAACCATTAACCACTTCAAGGTACTGACGCTGTTGCATGTTCGGAAACGTAATCGTTAAACCAAAACGGTCCGACAATGCCAATTTTTCGTTTTGCGTATCCCACTTATGAATATCATCATCAAGTGGATCAGGTCTATCTTTAAACCCTTCTTTAACAAGATGTCTGCGGTTACTTGTTGCGTAAACAAGAACATTTTCAGGCTGACTACTTAAGGAACCTTCAAGCAAAGTTTTAAGTGGCTGGAAACCGTTATCATTTTGTTCAAAAGCTAAATCATCCACAAATAAAATGTATTTATGTGGTCTGGTACGTAAATTTTCGACCACTGTATTTAGTTCTGTTAAATGACTAGGTGCAAGTTCAATCATTCTTAAGCCTTGTGCTGCGTAGGCTGGTAAAAGACTGCGAACTGCTGATGATTTTCCACTACCACGCATGCCGTAAAGCAGTGCATGTTGGGCGGGTTTATCTGCAAGGAATGCTTCAGTATTTTCAATTAGACGATTTAATTGTTTATCTATTCCTATAAAGCGTGACATTGGAATGTTTACTGGATGTGGGACTGCTTCAAATGTTCCGTCAGCAAATCTATAGGCTAAATGTTTCGAGAGTAAACCTGTGCCGTGGGTGCGATTGTGCTCGAGCACAAATGCAAGTACCCCCTCTGGCGTTCCATTAAGCAATAACTTCTCAAGTTCTTTTACTGACTCATTAGCATTATCTTCTATCAATGCATTAAGCGTAGGCACACTTGACGCTGTTCGATCAGATGTCTCAACTGTAAAGTCACGCTTAACAATACGCTGCAAGACCTCAATGTCTAACAACGCTGCTTCTTCCAAACTTTTTGGCAAATCCACTAAACTATTTATAGCAGAATCCACAAACAATAAATCTTCAGCAATGGCTTGTGTCAATGAGGTAGTTTTCTTTTTTAATAAAGCAGCAAATAAATCTACATAAGCAGCAGACAGTTCTTGTTTAGCTAAATCATCTAAATCATTATCAGCCAAAAGTTCAACTAACCAATCTAGTGATGGATAGTAGCCTTGGCGCTCGAGCTCACGAAATACATACAGGTTCATAGCCTTAACTTTATCCTGTACCTACTTCCATATCAATCTACTTTTTTCATGGCTGCGTCCCAGTCAGGGTCGAAAATGGTTTTAGCACAAATAGAAGTTTTTTCGCTTTTTAAAAAACTTCCAAGGTGCGTCCTTGTTAACTAGAATAATCTAATGATTAGCTTAGATATTCGTTCAACCTTTGGCGGGACGCACCCAGTAATAACTTGTCATTTGAGTTTTAGTAGTTTAAATAGGTATTATTTAGATAGGATTTTATATCTTCATTTAGATAGTGTAGGCTTAATTTAACGATTTAAATTGAAATCGCTAATAGTAAACGAAAAATGGAATCTATAGGGAAGAGCGAGTGTGTTGTGGTGAGTCATCTAAAAAATAATTGTAGGAAAACATGCTTAGTAGTAGTTCTATTAAGTGTTTTTTTAGGTGTTTCGACTGCATTTAGTCAATATGCATTAGAAGGTAGTGCTGCTGATTTGATGAGTGAAGCAACTAATCTAGCACGTAACCTTTCAGAACAAAGAAAACAACCACAAGGTATAGAAGCTTCTCCAACCTTAGTTGAAGATGTTCAAGCTGATGTTGAGTTAGCTATGGCAAAAGCAGCGGAACGTGATTTTCAGTTGACGGCTCAGCCACATTTGGGCTACGCAGGCGCACCTGTCATGATGGTTTTGTTTGAAGACTTTAGCTGTCCTCACTGTAAGCGCTTCAATCAGAATGTTATGGCTCAGCTTATTCGTGACTATGTTTTACCTGGTAATCTTTATATCGTTTTTGTGAATTATCCTGTTATTGATAAAGATTCATTTTTTGCTGCTTGGGCTGGTGAATGTGCTTTTAAGCAAGATAATGTTTCTTTTTGGCGCTTGAAGCGCTATATCTTTGATATTCAAGGCGCTACTGACAAATGGGCGTCGCCTGAGTCAATTGCTTCAATTGCTGAAGATTATGTACCTGAGTTAGATTCTGCCGAGTTAGCACGTTGTGTGCTAGAGGGTGATTTTGAAGATGAAGTCTTTACCGACCTTGCTTTTGGTCAATCTTTAGAATTGCAGGGCACGCCAAGTATGTTGGTCAATGGCATGATGGTTACAGGTGGGGATTACGGTAAATTACGTCAGGTGATTGATGTTGCGCTCGAGCGCACACAGGTGGAATAAACAAGTCACTTGTTTTTAAAGCTCCTAAAAATCTAAAAAACTGTTGTTAATGATAGTTTTGCTAACGTTACGTTAATCTTCCTTTCATACAATGAACTATACAGGGGAGCACTATAATCTTTTTTCAGAATGTCTTTTAAGACAATAAATTTTGAAACGTCTTAAGCCAAATATGACTTTATGAATCGCATTAGCAAGTACATCACACAAATAACAGTAGGCATTAGCAATTGTTACTTAGTTGAAGGCAACGATGGCTTAAGTCTTATAGATGCAGGCGGCCCAAACAACGCTGAACGTATTGTAAAATGTATTAACCAAGCTGGTTATGATTTGCACAGCCTAAAGCGTATTTTAATTACCCATGCTCATAGCGACCACTATGGCTCGCTTACAGAGTTACAGCAACGCACAGGCGCTGAGGTTTGGGCACACGAGTTAGATGCACTTGTTATTGAAGGGCATCAAGTTCAGGATTCTGTTTCGCAAGAGGGTTTTAATGTCATTGACCGCTTCTTATTTAATATAGGTGCTTCTGATGTGCCAAGTTGTACTGTGCACAGAAAGTTAAAGTCAGTCGAAGCAATTCCAGAAGTACTAGAAGGTCTCGAAGTTGTTCACCTACCGGGGCATACGGTTGGACAAATTGGGTTTTGGTTACCAAGAGAATCTTTATTAATTGGTGGCGATGTCATGATGAATATTATGGGGAGGTTGACACAACCTTTTAAGGCATTCACACCTAATCCAGTTGAATCTAGAAAATCAATTGTTAAAGCATCAAAATTGCAGCTAGAAACATTAGCACTAGGTCATGGACCAGTCATTGAAAAACATGCTGATAGAAGGATTGCTAAGCTTGTTACTAAGTTAAATAGCCCCACAAACCCAACCTTGTTAGAGACACCGTCTTAAAAGCATTAGTAACATCAAATAGGGTGTTTGCCTAAAGAAGTTATTTTAGTCAATCTTTGTTCCTGAACTCTTGACATAACTATAGGCAGCAAGTATCATTCACATTGCTATTTGAATAGCTTGTTAGTTGTTCAGACCATTACACAAGATGGTTCACCTGCCGAGGTGGTGGAATTGGTAGACACGCTGGCTTGAGGGGCTAGTGTCCGAAAGGACGTGTGGGTTCAAGTCCCATCCTCGGCACCAAAGTGTTTTTAGAAATATCTATATATTGCCTTATCGCTGAACTTGGGATTATCAATACAGTTTAGTAGATAATAAGCTGGTCTAGGTGACTGGCTTTTTTTGTGACAGGTTTTTTGTGACAGGCCTTTTTATTGTGATAACGCATTTGTAAGATGCTCAGCTCTTTGAAATTGACATCTGACTCACTTACTTTAAGACTGTTCATACCCAACCCAAAAAGAGGGAATTCTACATTATTTTGTTGTCTGTTCCAGCAAACTATTGTTAGATAGATTTTCTAGTGAATTTGTAAAGGGAAAGCCTTTGAACTTAGCTCTTTAAATTATGTACTAATTCACTGTATCAGAGGACAAAAGCTATGTTTGTGTCGAATCGTGCCCTGGGCAAACTGAGCTTGGAACGCATCCGTAGAGATGTTTTTTCCAACTGGCAAAACTTTTTCTTTTTAAGTCTGGGTGCCTTTATTATGGCATTTGGTTTCCGAGTCTTTTTTTACCCAAATAACATTGCGCCTGGAGGGATTTCTGGCTTGAGCTTGATTGTGCTCAAGTATCTTTCTATAAGCCCAGGCTTACTGCTACAGATTATGAATCTTCCGCTACTTGTTTTAGGATTTTATAACCTTGGACGGTTTAAGTTTTTGATTCGTACATCTTATGTAGTGCTACTTAGTAACACTTTTATTGATCTATTTGGATTAATTACACCTGTAGGTGGTATTAGCGAAGACTTATTGTTAAATGCTCTTTTTGGTGGCGTTGCTTCTGGTATTGGATTTGGTTTGGTGTTGCGTGCCCAAGGTAACTCTGGTGGTACAGGTGTGCTTAGTCGAGTATTGCAATTGAAAACAGGCTGGCCAATTAGTCAAATTTATATCCTGACAGATGGCACAATTATCTTGTTATTAGGACTGTTTTTTGGATGGGAAAATGCACTTTACTCGATGGTGGCACTTTTTGTAGCTGGATTGGCTACAGATTATGCACTTGAGGGACCAAGCATAGTTCGTATGGTGTTGATTGTCACTAAAAATCCAAAAGATGTTGCGTCTGTATTGCATGAAACGCTGCGTATAGGTGTGACTAGGTGGGATGCTGAAGGTACTTACAATGAAGAAGCAAGTAACGTTCTGATGTGTACAGTTATGCGTTCAGATGTTGATAGATTAAGTGACCTTGTGGCAAAGGTTGATGCTAAAGCTTTTGTTGTGGTTACACAGGGGCATAATGCGCGTGGTGGAATTTTAGGGAAAAATAAAAGTGCGAAGGTCTTGGAGGTCGCTGAACAAACTAAAGCTCAAGAAGTAAAGGAGCTCGAGTTCTAAGGTTCTTCTAAATTGCCTGTAAAAATAAGATAAGATAGCTCTATGAGTGAAGAGATGCTAGTTTTTTCAGGTTCAGGTAGCCCAAAGCTTACACAAAATATATGCAATGTTTTAGGTATAGAAAAAGCTGAGAGCGAAGTCCTCAAATTTTCAGATGGTAACCTCTTTGTAAGAGTACAGCAGAGTGTACGTGGACGTAGGGTTTTCTTAGTGCAGTCTACTGGCTTTCATACCAATGACAATTTTATGGAACTTGTTTTTTGGATAGATGCCTTTAAGCGTGCGAGTGCTTCTATGGTAACAGTTATCATGCCGTACTTTAGCTATGCAAAAGGTGACAAAAAAGATGAGCCGCGAGTTTCGATTCGCGCACGTGTTTGTGCTGACATGATCGAGGCTGCAGGTGCAGACAGAGTTGTTACGCTTGATTTGCATGCAGCACAAATTCAAGGTTTCTTTAAAATTCCTGTCGATGATTTATATGGCATGCCAATTCTTGTTGAGGCTGTTAAAAAAGCTAATATTGCGGACCCTAAAGATATGGTGGTTGTTTCGCCAGATGCAGGCTTTGTAAAGAAAGCCAGAGACTATGCTGATAAGCTAGGCTGTTCTTTAGCAATTGGTGATAAGCAGCGCAAAGATCATAGTGAGAATGCAGAAATTATGAGCATTATAGGAAATGTTGATGCTAAGGTTGCTTTGCTAGTTGATGACATTATTTTATCTGGTGGCACGCTAATTGATATCTCGCAAAAGCTTTTGGATGAGGGTGCCAAAGAGGTTTATGCAGCAGTTACACATGCAGCGATAGCTTCTGAACAAAGTGTAGAACGTTTAATGGCTAGCCCTATCAAGAGATTTTTTGTAACTGACTCAATTGAAACGCAGCCTGTTAGTTTACCTGATCGTTTTGAGGTTGTAAGCAATGCACCGCTTTTTGCTGATGCGATTAATAGAATTCATAATCGTGAGAGTATTAGCGTTTTGTTTGAGAATTGAGTTGTTTGATAATGAACTTGCAGGATGATGAATTCCTCGACGCTTGTTTAGAATTAGATTTTTAGAATCAATGTAACTCTAAGTCACAAGATTTCATTTCGATACATTGTCAGCTTGCTGCGATGCTGTTCATTAATCAACAGGGATAGTGAATTCTCCTAGTCATATGTTGACTTGCCAGATGAAATTTCTTTATTAATTTCCTGTCGGTTTGTAGTGGGGTCCGTTTCTTTAAGTGGTAGTTGGGGTTATGGGGATTGGCTCGAGCCCAAACCTATAGAAGCTAAAGCCATTCCAAAATCAGTCCGCAGTTTACGAAAACAGATTTGAATGTCTTAGCATTTGTTAGACTGGTTTTTTCACAAAACTATAAAGGTTATTGCACCAAGATGCTATTTTAGGATGAGCCCATAGTAGCAATAGAAAAAGACACTCAATTTCTGAGTGTCTTTTTCTCTAAAACTTACATTAACCATAGCATATATTATGACTTCAATTATGACTTAAATAGTTCTTATCATGACTAAGTATTCAAGTCGAAATGCATTCTAAATTAATGTCGATTTTAGGACTAGTTAGCAACAAGACCACAATCAGCAATAGTTGTTGTACCTTCATCGCTGTAAAGTGTAACACTAACAAAATTAGCAGCGTCCACAGGGCTTAGCTTAAGTGTGAAAGTGTTAAGAGTCGCAGAACTAA
>CALHRJ010000031.1 GCA_938038395.1 uncultured Deinococcales bacterium
ACATCATCTGGGTCAGAAGTATCTACAGCTCTTGCGTCATCTGCTCTATAAAATCGCTCAAATATATGAGGTAATTTCTCAGGTGCAATCCCAACTCCAGTGTCAGCAATTATAATATCGACAGAATCAGAATTCTGCTGAGCATCCAGCGTAATCTTGCCACCAGAATTTGTATAGCGAAAGGCATTACTAACTAAATTACTAAGGACTTGTGTAATTCTAGCTCGGTCAATGTTTAGCTCTAGCAGACTATCAGTTGCTTGAACTGCAAGTTCAATACCAGCACCTTCTGCACGGCGACTATAGCTTTGATAGAGTTCGGTAAGTAATGTCTTTGCTTGAATTGGTTCTTTAACCAGTTTCAGTTCACCAGCATCTGCAAGCGAGAGGGTTCGCAAATCATCTACTAAATGTTGTAAATGTGTAATTTGACCATTCATGATACCGAATTCTTCTTCATTTGCTTCAATCGCACCGCTTTGAAATGCTTCCAGATACCACGCCAAACTTGTTAAGGGTGTGCGCAATTCGTGGGCAATATCCGCAGTCATTTGTTTACGTAGTTGGGCTGAATGTTCTAAATCTGAACTCATCTGGTTAAACGTAGCGGATAGCTCTCCTAGTTCATCTTGAGAACGAACAGGAAGCTGTTGATGCTCACCTCTGGCAAGGGCTTTGGTTGCTTGAATCATGTTGCGAATAGGACGCGTTAAAGTTTGGGTAAATACTATGCCAATTCCCAAAGCCAGTAGGAATGCACCAAAGGCAGAAAAAAGCAATGAACGATTTAAACTTTTCCTAAAAGCAATGATTTGTTGATTAGGTTCAAGGGAATTATTATTGAGGATAATAGTTCCGATTCGCTTACCCTCTAACTCTATTGCAATACCTTTAGAAAGTTGTGCTCTACTTGCAATCTGATTTAATTCATATGCTGGTGGAGCTGGTAAAACGATTGCTCCATTGCTATCTGCAACAGCAAATACTGGCGGAGGTGGTGGAGGCGGTCTTGGGCGGTTTGGTGGTGTAGCTAAATCATTTGCTACAGGTGGTCTACCAATTGGTGGTCTTGCACTAGGATTGTCTTGTGGTGATTCAGCTGGTGGTCTAGGTGATGAGCCAGGTGGTGGGCCGGGTGGTGGGCCAGGTGGAGGCGGTGGTGGCATGGGTGGTGGAGGTAGTAAATTTACAAGTCCCTCCCAAGAACCATTGCTTTGGTAATAATCAGTAATTTCTGTTTTGAACTCTTCGGTTCTTTCTTCTAGAACATAGCGCTCAAAGGCATCTATAGTAAATGTTCTAGAAAGGAGTGCAACGATTAGTAATCCAATTAGACTAACTAACAACAGCATCAAAATAAGTTTGAGATTAAGTGATTGGCGTATTTGTTTGATGATGTTGAACATTGTTATCTCCTGCAAAATTTAAGACCTATTTTAGCATCTCATTTGGGTATTACGGGTACGACCCACTAATTTATTATTTTAGTTTGAACCGATAGCCCTTTGCAAAAACAGTTTCTATATAATCTGGTCTTTTTGGATTATCACCCAATTTTTTTCGAAGATTAAAAATGTGGTAATCAACAGTACGTTCTGACGCATCTAAGGATTGCTCCTGAAGGTTTTCCATAAGGTCTAATCTAGAAAAGGTATGCATTGGATTTTCCATAAATAGTTCTAGGACACTAAATTCTGAAGGGGTTAAGTCTAGGACTTCACCACGAAATTGACAGATTTGAGCTTTTTTATCTAGTTCTAAGTCACGCTGCCTTAGTACGCTTACTTCTCTGGTACTGTTATAGCGTCGCAAAACTGCCTGAATTCTAGCGTCCAATTCAGCCATACTGACGGGTTTGGTAACGTAATCATCGGCACCTAAGCTCAACCCTCTGATTTTATCTTCTTCTTCAAGCTTAGCACTCACTAGGATAATGGGTGCATCATCTTCTTTACGGTAGGCCTCAATAAAGCCAAAACCATCTAAAACAGGCATCATGATATCAAGAAGAATAAGGTCAGGTTTTGCATACCTGGCAGTATAAAGAGCATTTTGACCATTGTCTGCCACAACTGTTGCGTAGCCTTGTTTTTCCAAATAGGCTTGTAGCGGGCGGGTCATGCTTATGTTGTCATCAACTATCAGTATGGTCTGCATATCTAGCATTAAGAATAGTACGAAGTTATTGGGAAGTTATTTGGATGCATCTATGTTGAGCCACTTATTTGAAGCTCTGAAGAGTATGAGAATTTAAAGTTGCGTAGCTCATACGGTAAAAGGTATTCTATATGGGTAATACAAAATGTTAGGAGAATACATGAAAAAGCTTCTTACAGTCTTGATGACAGTTCTAGTATCATTAAGCCTCGTTTCCTTTGCTGTTGCACAAGATACACCGGACTTAGAAGGTCTAGTTATTAGCATCGGTACCGATCCAACCTACCCACCACACGAAACAGTTGACCCTGATACAGGCGAAATCGTCGGTTTTGATATCGATGTTGTTGACGCAATCTGTGAAAGAATCAACTGCGTTGCTGAGTTTGTAAGTACCGCGTGGGATGGAATCTTCCCAGCGCTTGCTGAAGGTCAGTTTGACATGGTTGTTTCTGGTGTAACCATTACTGAAGAACGCGACGAAATCGTTGATTTTAGTGATCCTTATATCGTTATCAGCCAAGGCATCTTAGTACGTACTGAAGACGACGGTCTAACCCTTGAAGATTTCGAATCTGGTATTTTCCAACTTGGTAGCCAAGCGGGTACAACTAACTTCGATCTTTCAGTAGAGATTGTTGGTCGTGAAAATGTTCAGGTTTATGACCAGTTTAATCTTGCAATTGAAGCACTTGCTGCTGGCGATATTGATGGCGTTATGATTGATAGCGTTTCTGGTGATGCTTATGAGCAGGAGTATGCTGGCGCACTAGTTACTGGTGTTACAGGCTTACAGGCTGATCCTCTTGGTCTAGTATTCCAAGAAGGTGCTTCACTTGTTGATGCATTTAATGTTGGTCTTGCTATGATCGTTGAAGACGGCACAATGGCTGAACTTGAAGCACAGTGGTTAGTTAGCGAAGAATAATCTATAAAGATTGAACTTTAAGCGGCTCGAGCCAACCTAATCGTTAGGCTCGAGCCATTTTTCTATATCCCCTTCCCAAATACCCAAAACCACCTATTTATGAACAGAAAATATTTACCTGAATGGCTACGTAACACGCCTCCCAGCAACTTTATATTGCTGGTGATTCTACCTGTTATCTTTTTATTATTTACGAGCCAGCCCGATTTTAAACGTGCATTTATATTCATCCTTGGTATAGATGACAGCGCACTACCTATTTTCATAGCATTTCTATATATATTTTTAGCTGCCATTATTGGCATTGTTATTGGCGCACAATATCTGCGAGGCAAACTCTCAGGACCACGTGCGATTACCTTAGCCATTATTGGCTTAGTCCTTCACGCCGTCATGCTATACATCGTAGCTTTTCAGTACGATGCATCAAGCTTTATTAATTCTGTAATTTCCTCAACCATAGACCGAAAAACAGATGCACAAAACAACCCTGTAGAACTCCGCTTACTAGCTGATAGATTTACTCTCAGTGACTACGGTCAAAGTGTCTATCAGGGCTATTTCAAACAAGCTAGTCAGATTTATCTCTTTGCTATATTGCCTATTCTAACTGCAATTATCTTGTTCGTAAGACGCTTAAACGGTATCACCAAAACTGCCACATGGATTTTTATAGCGCTTAGTGGACTGGTGGCTTTTTACCTACTATTTTTAGCAGACCTGCGTTTTGCATCTGGCCTTTTAGTTACGCTACGTGCGTCACTTTGGGCATACTTTTTTGCAGGTATTTTAGGCTTAATCTGGGCAGGATTGCTAGAACTTAAACGTGGCGATAGAACACTTGTTTACTATTTAATAGCTACAGTTGCTTTAGCTGCTATAAGTGGTTTCTTCTTTACCAGACCACAAGTAGACTACAAACTTATAGGTAATCTAGATGGTCGTGTGGCTTTTGTAGAAGGTATCCCTAAACGCATTGCAGATACTATTCGTGAAGGCAGCTACGATAGCGAAAATGAAAAACGTATCAATGCAAGAGCCTACTCAACAGTGGAAGAAGCTTTGGCAGATTTAGAAGCAAACGACAGTGTAAGTGCAGCTTTTGTACCTTCTGAACTTGCACCTGCAGACGCAAACATACTGTGGGAAAGCACCTTTTTAGAAACTAATGCACGTTCGCCAGCTTTAATTGCTGCAACCTTTGCTGCTTTGCTCTTTCTGCTTACCCTAGCCTCATGGCAAAGTGGCTTGCATCCTTTGGCAGCTTTTGCACAACTCTTTATTGATGTTGTCCGTGGTGTACCGATGCTCGTTATTATCTTGTTTGTAGGCTTCCCACTCAGTAGCGCACTAAAAGATGCGACTGGGGGAGTCTTTGATATGCCTAAGATGATTCGAGGCATTTCGGCAATTGCCCTCGGTTACTCTGCATACATGGCAGAAATCTTTAGAGCAGGGA
This sequence comes from uncultured Deinococcales bacterium, assembly GCA_938038395.1. Classification (GTDB taxonomy): domain Bacteria; phylum Deinococcota; class Deinococci; order Deinococcales; family Trueperaceae; genus CALGZD01. Next base: position 4,545 of record CALHRJ010000031.1, read on the forward strand.
TTGAAGCAATTCCAAAAGGTCAGTTTGAAGCGTCAAGAAGTTTAGGACTTAGTGGTTGGCAAACTGCACGTTTTGTTATCTTACCACAAGCATTGAAGATTGTAATTCCACCACTCGGTAACGACTTTATTGCCATGTTTAAAGATACCGCGTTGCTTTCGGTCCTTTCAATTCGTGACCTTACGCAGCGTATGCGTGAGTTTCAGGCGAATACTTTTATTCTCTTTCCACCGTATTATACGGCTGCGATTATTTATATTTATTTAACGCTTGGTGCTTCAAGTTTCTTGAAGTGGATTGAGCGGAAGACCGATACTGACGAGCGATAAGAAACCATAGGTTTGCCATAGCCCTCTTTATTAAGGGGGGCGGTGAGCGAAGCGAGCGGGGGGATTGTCGAAAGTACAATTCTCCACCAAATCAGCCACTAACTAAATCTTAAAAAAGAAAAATGCTGAATTAAGTTAGGACTACCGTCGTAACGGTAATTATTCAAAACCTAAGCCATAAACCAAATCCAAAAAGCTAGAATAAACCCAAGAACTAAGGCGAAAAGCAAATCCCCCCTTGCCCCCCTTAATAAGGGGGG
>CALHRJ010000032.1 GCA_938038395.1 uncultured Deinococcales bacterium
GAACGAATGGGTTGATAACATCTGGAACCTACTAGATGCAGTTGATTCATACATCCCAACACCAGAGCGTGATGTTGATAAGTCATTCTTGATGCCAGTTGAAGATGTATTCTCAATCACAGGTCGTGGTACTGTAGCGACAGGTCGTGTAGAGCGTGGTAAAGTCAACGTAAACGACGAGATTGAAATTGTAGGACTTCGTGATACACAAACTAAAGTTGTAACAGGTGTTGAAATGCACCGTAAGATTTTAGACTCAGGTATCGCTGGCGATAACGTAGGTATCCTACTTCGTGGTATTGCACGTGAAGAGATTGAGCGTGGTCAAGTACTATCTAAGCCTGGATCAATCAACCCACACACAGGTTTCCAAGGCAGTGTCTATATTCTACGTAAAGATGAGGGTGGACGTCACAGTGCATTCTTCACAGGCTATCGCCCACAGTTCTACTTCCGTACAACAGATGTAACAGGCGTAGTTACCTTACCAGATGGCGTAGAGATGGTTATGCCTGGCGATAATGTTGAACTAAATGTTGAACTTATCAAACCAATTGCGATGGAAGATGGTCTGCGCTTTGCTATCCGTGAGGGTGGTCGTACTGTTGGCGCTGGCGTTGTTACTGGTATTTCTTCTTAACTAAAACCTTTTTGGCTTAGTAAGAGGCTTGAATTCCTCTTACTAAGCTCTTATTCTAGACTTAGAAGGAATCCTTATGAAATCAATTACAAAATATTTGCGCAATTCAAGAGCAGAACTAAGTCGTGTTACTTGGCCAACCCGGGATGAAGTTATTCAGGCTACACAAGCAACCTTGGTTTTTGTTCTGTTAACCTCTTTATTTTTACTTATTACTGACCGTACTCTTGGTGCGCTTATCGGTGTTTTGTTCAGATAAACTTTATTTTTTAGCCATTACGAAAGATAGGATCAAACATGAGTATTGAATGGTATGCCGTACATACCTACGTAGGACACGAGGATAAAGTGCGTGAGAATGTCATGCATCGTGCTCGTTCCCTCGGTATGGCAGATAAGGTATATCAGGTAATTGTACCGACTGAAGAAACTATGGAACATCGTGACGGTGGTGCCCAAGAGATCGTAAAGCGAAAATTGTTTCCAGGCTATGTCTTTGTACAGATGGACCTTGGTGACAATATTGATGAGCCAAACGAAGCATGGGAAGTTGTTCGCAATACACCAGGTGTTACTGGTTTTGTTGGTACTGCAACACGTGCTGTGCCTTTATCGATTGAAGAAGAAGCACGTATGCTTGGTTCAGTTGGGATTTCGGGTGCAAAAGAGAAACCCAAAGTTGCTGTCAGTTTTTCAGTGGGCGATATGGTTGAAGTCACCGCAGGTCCATTTGCTGAATTTACAGGTGTGATTTCTGATTTAGATCCAGATAAGGCTAAAGTCAAAGTGCTTGTGTCGATTTTTGGGCGTGAAACACCTGTGGAACTTGATTTTTCTCAGATCTCAAGAACCTAGTAACTAAAAATCAACTAAGTTAGATTGAAGCAACGAGTTTGCATTTTTAAATTAGTACTATATGACATCTTGTAAAGCATTACTTAAAGCTTTACACTATTAATTCTGTTGCGTTGGCAACATTTAATTATTTTTACAGTTTTTATTTCAGCGTTAGAACCTCTTAAGTTACGCCGTAGCTTAAGTAGGGAGCTTAGGAGGAATTATGGCGAAAAAAGTTGCAGGCATTGTTAAGTTGCAGCTACCTGCGGGTGGCGCAACAGCGGCCCCACCTGTTGGTCCAGCTTTAGGACAACACGGTGCAAACATCATGGAATTTGTAAAACAGTACAATTCTGCTACATCTGCACAACAGGGTTTTGTTATTCCTGTTGAAATTACGATTTTTGCGGATCGTAGTTTTACATTTGTTACCAAGACACCACCAGCGGCTGACCTTTTAAAGAAGGCAGCCAAAATCCCTAAAGGATCAGGTGAACCACACAAAAATAAAGTTGCCACAATCAAGTGGGAGCAGTGTGTGGAAATTGGCAAAACAAAAGAACCAGATTTAAATGCAAATGACGAAGTAGCAGCAGGGCGCATTATTGCTGGTACAGCTCGTTCAATGGGAATTATTGTGGAGGGTATGCCTGATGCCTAAGCATGGAAAACGTTATCGTAGCCTAGCTGAAAAAGTTGATACGGATAAAATTTATAGTGTCGAAGAAGCTAGTAAACTTGTTAAAGAATTAGCAACTGCTAAGTTTGATGAGACTGTTGAAGTTCATATCCGTCTTGGAATTGACTCTAAAAAATCTGATCAGAACGTACGTAGTACAGTAGCTCTACCACACGGAACAGGTAAAACTGTTCGTGTACTTGCTTTCGCCAAAGGCGAAAAACAAGCTGAGGCTACTGAAGCTGGTGCTGATTTTGTTGGTGATGATGATATGGTTGCCAAAGTTGATGGTGGCTGGTTTGATTTTGATGCAGTTGTTGCTACACCAGACATGATGGCAGCAATTGGTAGTAAATTAGGTCGTGTATTAGGTCCTAAAGGTTTACTTCCAAACCCTAAAGCAGGCACAGTTGGTCCAAATATTGGTGAGATTGTAAAAGCTTTAAAGTCAGGTCAAATTGAATTTCGTAATGACAAAACTGGTGTACTTCATGCTCCAATTGGTAAAGCAAGTTTTTCTGCTGAACAACTTGCAGAGAATCTAGCGGCACTAACTAAAGCTGTAGAAGGTGCAAAGCCAGAAACTTCAAAAGGTATTTTTATTCGTAATGTATACCTTACTTCAACCATGGGACCAAGTATTCAGGTTGCTGTCTAGTTTGAACTTTTAATTTAGCATCCCGGTACGTAGCCGACTCAAACAAACTTATAGTTTGTTTGAGTTTGGATTTACGACCTTACTAATGGCGTTTGAGACAGCAGGGACCTGCCAGGTTTAAAGATCCTGCCGAGACGGCTAAACGACTAATAAAAAACATTGTTTTTTATTAGTCAGTAGGCTACGTTTCGCGTTTAAAGCTTGTAGATGGAATGCTGTTCCATCATTGTTCGAGAGGTTTGTATGGCAAATCCAAGAAATAATATGGTTCTTGATCAACTCCGTGAGTTACTCGCAGGAGATGCAAAGACCTTTTTTATTGTGGATTACCAAGGCTTAACAGCTGCAGAACTAGGAGATTTGCGTCGCAAGATCAAAGATGCTGGTGGTCGCCTTTTCGTTGCTAAAAACACACTCATTAAGCATGTGCTTACTGAAGATGGTGTTGAAGGCATGGACGAAAATGCATTTAAAGGACCAACTGCTATCGTACTTGTTGGCGATGATCCTGTTGCCCCTGCAAAAGCAATCACTGACTATGCCAAAGATAATGCAAAAGATCTTCCAATGGCTAAAGGTGGTTTCTTGCAAGGTAAAGCGGTCGATGCTGCTGCGGTAAGTAATATCGCAAAACTACCGTCACGTGAGCAATTGTTAAGTGAATTTATTGGTGTACTCAATGCGCCAATGCAACAACTTGTTGGTGTACTTGAAGCTTCACCACAAAACTTGGTATCCGTATTACAGAATTACTCAGATAAACTCAAGGAGGAAAGCTAATGGCTTTTGACAAAGATGCAATGATTGAAAGTTTAAGCGGCTTAACCGTTTTAGAACTAGTTGACTTAG
>CALHRJ010000033.1 GCA_938038395.1 uncultured Deinococcales bacterium
ACTGAGAAAATAGCTTGCGATACGAATTCGTTACCAAATCCCCAAACACCAACTGTGTTGCCAGCTAAATCTTCAAAACCTTCAATACCAGAATCGCTTAAAGCAACCATACGGTAGCCAGAATCTTGATAAACCTGTGCAATCTGCACAACTTCTAAACCTTGCTCTCGCTGAATAAGCATATTTGCAATCCAGTCTGTACCAAAGTCAGCATTGCCACTTGCAACCTGCACAGTAGGGTTGACGTTACCGCCATCAAGTACTGTTACATTTAAGCCTTCATCAGCATAAAAGCCTTTGTCTTGCGCTACAAAATAACCTGCAAACTGAGCTTGTGGAAACCATTTAGATTGAAAGACAACATCTACAAGGTCATCTTGTGCGAATGCACTACTAGATAATATGAATGCTAGACAAGTAGCTAGCAAAAATCTAAGGCCGAATTTATTCATTGAATCCTCCTCACATACAGGGTTGGCCTGTATGGTGTAAGCGCTATTAGTCTTTAAAACCTAAGATCTTAAGTTTGTTTCTAGAGTATGACATTACTATTTGAGACTCAGTATAACAGATTAGTAATGCCTATGTTTTATTGATGTTACGAAAGGTGCGCCCCAGTATATTTTGAAACGTATTTTGTAATAAATAGCATGTTTCCGATTTACAATCGGAAATGGCAAAGCTGTGTTCAAAGGGCATTGCTTGTCCTTTGAACACAGCTGACAGTATTCTCCAACCTTGAATAGACATACTTTGTTACAAAATGAATACGGTAAGTGAGCAAATAAGTACGGTGATTGACTGTTGATATTTTTAGGAAAGCAGAAAATTACACAACTATAAAATAATGCTTTTTGTTAATATAGAAATTGTAAATAATTTAGAAGTTACGATAGAATTAATGATTTTAGTACGGTATCAATACACCTCATGTCTATTCAAATCAGTCAAGAAAATATTTTAACAGGTGCTTTAATGGGTCTCTGTTTAGCCCTGACGGTCATAAATTTAGCTCCACGTTTATTGGTACGTGCTGTTGAAATAGAGCAGATTCAAAGTACGATTACTGTATCTATTTCGGGTGCTATTCGTGAGCCAGGTGTTTATGAACTTCCTTGGGGTACACGGCTTGAAGATTTAGTCCTAAAAGCTGGAGGATTGAGAGCAGATGCAGAAGAAAGTCTTGTTAATCTGGCACAGCCTTTAGATACAGGACGCAGCATCTTTATTCCATTTTATGATACCGATGAAGGCGATGAACGCATCAGTTTAAATGAAGCTTCGGCTCGAGAATTACAGTTTTTGCCAGGTGTAGGTGAAGCAACTGCTGAGCGTATTATAGATGGTCGTCCTTATCGAAGCATTGAGGATTTACTAAAAGTATCTGGGATTGGTCCAAAAACATTTAGTGAATTAGAAGGATACATCAAACCCTAACTATGTCTGGGCAAAAGCACAAAACGGATTCTGGAATAGTTATTGGGCGGTCAGGGCGAAACAACTCAGTTGGATATAAACCTGCTATAAAACATAGTGCTGATGTTAATAGTTTTAGAACTGAAGAAATAGCAAAATTAGATCGGAAACAGCAAGCGGCTAGTCTTAGCAATAGCCTAGATACACTCTTTGATTTTCCAGAGAACTTTCAAGCTATTGATACTTTAGATAGTTCTGTACCTGATGTATCTAGTCACTCAGTTCAAGCTCGAGCTCAGATAAAGAAAGAAACTCAAGCACCAAAAACACGGTTTATACCTTGGTCAATTCCGGCGGCACTATTCCTAATTATTGGCATACTTATAGCAAATGTAGGATTACCATGGTTTGTATGTATTCCTTGGCTTGTGGCAATAGCCTTACCAGTATTACTTTCTAACAAAATGAAAGTATGGCGATACATTGCCATACTCGCATTGCTTATACCTGTTGGGTTTGTACGCTATCAAATTTGGCAAGCTCAGACTAATCCCTTAGAGCATATGCTTAATCAACGTGTCACACTCAGTGGTTTTAGTGATGGTCGTTACTTAAAGGTAGATGGTTATAAGACACGAATCGTAATGTCGCCACAAGGCAAGGTAGGTGTTGGGCAAGTCACAGTAAAAGGAGAACTCTTTTTACCTTCAGGTAAACGTAATCCTGGTGGGTTTGACTATCAGGGATATTTACGCAGACGTGGTATTTTTAATCAAATGTATGTTCGCGAAGTAGTGGAGTTCGCACCTGCAAATCTTGGACTGAAAGAACGGTTGCGACAAGGTGTGACCAATGGCCTAGGGGAACGTTCTGCAGCCCTGATGCAAGCCATGACTCTTGGTGTACGAGATGATTTAGGAGACTTGCGAGAAATTTTTGCAGCTTCAGGACTAGCACATATTTTGGCACTTTCAGGTTTACATGTAGGTATTTTGATTACCGCACTTGGTTTTGCACTAAGTCCACTTGGCCGAACACGCTATCCAATCTTGATTGTTGTAGTTATTGGTTTTATGTTTTTGGTTGGACCAACACCAAGCGTTATGCGAGCAACATTCATGGTGGTTGCTGTCTTGACTACACTTTGGTTAGGTTCTGGTCGGATTGAAGCTTGGCCTGCGCTAGCGCTTGCTGCAGTCATTAGTTTGTTGATCAATCCATCGCTTTTATTTGATTTATCTTTTCAACTCTCTTATTTAGCTGTGATGGGTATTTTACTTGCAGCAAGTCCAGTTATGAACTTGTTTTTTGGCGAAAAACATACACAACTAAAGAATTGGGATTGGCGTGTGTTAGTTGTTGGCAGCATGGTTGTTAGTAGTAGCGCTCAGTTTTTGAGTTTACCACTGGTCCTAAGTAACTTTGGTAGTTTGCCATTGTTTAGTCCTTTGGTGAATGTTTTTGCGATTCCAATAGCCACTTTGCTGGTTCCATTAGGGTTTATTGCTGCAGTTGTTGGTGCAGTTTTACCACCTCTGGCATTTCTCTTAAATCAAATTACCGGATTACTATCAGGAAGTTTAATTTGGTTGGCAGATATAGGTGCCAGTTTACCAAGCCTTGTTTGGGGAGAGATTTCGGCTATTGGATATGCCTTTTACTATATAGCTGCCGTAGCATTGATTCTTGCTTTGCACAAACGTATGCAAGCTTGGCGAGCCTTACTAATTTTGAGTACTGCTATTCTTTGCTCAATGAGTAGTACGACTGAACAGCAACCGCCAGAACTTGTCTATCTTGATGTTGGTCAAGGAGATAGTGCCCTGATTCGTTTACCTAATCGGGTGGAAATTTTGATGGACGGTGGTGGTAGTCCGTTTTCTGAATTTGATATTGGTGCAAGAACTGTTGTACCTGCACTCAGAGCTTTGGGGGTTGATGAATTGGAAGTCGTTATTGCCAGTCATCCAGACACTGATCACATCGAAGGTTTAGTTAGTGTTTTGGAACGAATGCCTGTTCAACAACTTGTCATTGGTATTCCAAAAGAAGGTAAACCCCTTTTTGATGAACTTATTGCAGTTGCCAAACGCAAAAAAGTTGAGATTGTTGAAGTACGAAGAGGGCAGGTCATGCATTTAGAAGGTGCAAGACTTGACTTCCTAAATCCACCTAATGAAGCCTATGCTGAAGATAACAATAATTCTGTTACCTTTGTGATAACAATAGATGCACAAAGTGGGCAAAAGAAAGATTACAAAGCACTGTTTTTAGGTGATTTAGCAAGCAGTGTGGAACAAGAACTAGCATTTCCAGATGTCGATGTAGTTATGGCAGGGCACCATGGTTCACCACATTCAACCTCTGAACAATTATTAAGAGCGGCTCAGCCTGAACAGGCAATTTTATCTTATGGGCGCAATACTTACGGACATCCTAGTCGTGAAGTTATTAATAGATTAGAAAGTTTTAATGTAATTATTCAAGCTACCCATGAGCAAGGTGCGATTAGAATTCCATTGCGCTAAAGTTGTATTGATTCTGTAATTAACAAACTATTTAGATTATAGAGAAGGTTGTTAAGTACCGAAATTACAAAAAAGATATCAATAGCTGACATATGCCTAAAATAGTTACAGAAGGATATAGTCTCTATATTTTTGTTGGATTAATTGGTAATTTCTCAAAGCGTTACACCATGCAGGCGGCATCTTTTCTTATGCACACCTT
>CALHRJ010000034.1 GCA_938038395.1 uncultured Deinococcales bacterium
CTGTTAATTTGCCGTGTGGTGTTTGAAATGATGCAGAGTAAAGATGCAAAACATCATGACCGTTTTTGGCCAATTGACGGCTAAGTTGGACTTGAAATGGATGACCTGAATAATCGTGGATGAGGATGCGTTTTTTGGTTGCTGACATAAAGTTAGTATTTGTTTTCTGTACGTTTTTATTAAGCCTATAACAGACTGTATGGTAACTAAAATATATGGGGATTCACTATATTTCAAAAACTTCAATGATTTTACAGTTAAGAGGTTGTTTCTGGACTAATGGAACTATTCGCTGTTGCAGTTTCATTCACTGAAGATTCTATTGTTGCAGCATTTCTCCAGAGAGAAAACTTCAAAAACGCAATTACCAACCACCAGTGCCACAAACTTGCGTCCATTGGTGCTCTTTGAAAAGCAGCCATAGCTAAGATAATCATGACACCTGCTAAGGCACTGCGCTCATCATTGTAGCGAAATAGTGCGATGGTAGCTTCAAAGACCAAGCAAATAAAGGCAAAACAATACAGAATCCAGCCCATTAAACCAGCTTCAACAAGTGAGCGAAACCAGCCAACTCCCAAACTGACATTAATAATAGATAGACCACCAGCACCTAAACCTAGCCATTTATCTTGTACGATAGCTGCCCAAACAGTTTGCACCCCTATGATCCTTGTGCCGAGAGATGATTTACCAGTTACGCTGTCACTGCCAGATACTTTTGAAGACCAGTAGTCACCATTGAAGAAATTTTGAACTTCGGTCGCTAAAGAACTAGCTTGAGAAGAAAATTCTTGTGCGCCTAAAGCTACAAAGGGTAGTGCTAGGAGGAGTAGTGGAGTTGCTGCAAGGACGTAAGGGAGATGCTTGCGTCTTAGTTCAAACTTGAATTTACCGGCTAGAAAAAATAAAAAGGCTACAAAAGCACCTGTAATGACAGCTCCGACTGACCACGTTAAAAAGAGTGCTAGTAGCATGGGAATGAGTATAAGAATGCGCCGGCGATAGCCTGCCCAAATCATTGCTACTAAAAGTGGGAAAGCAAAGTTGCCCGCTTCTGAGGCAAAGGATTGTAAGCGGGGCAAGCGAATGCCATCGGTTATTCGCAAGGTATTCCAGCCAAAACCTAAACCATAAAACTGACGAACGCCTCGGTCGTCTTTGCCGAAGGTGTCAATGGTAACAGTACTTAAAACAGGAAGAAGGTCCAAGAAGATGAGAGCAAGCATTAAGAGTCCCATGATTGAGAGGATGCCAATTAGGTCAACGTATCGGTCTAATGACCATGTATAGAGTGATATTGGTATGAATGCAAAGAGGCAGAGAGCTACTAAGACTTTTATACTATGGGAAAAGAGGGGTTGTAAGTCACTTGGTGAGTTGGTATTTAGGATTGAAATAGCTACCAGTACGAGTGTGTAGCTTGAATACGCAATTACAAAACCCCAGAACCAAAATTGGTGTTGGTTGCTGTAGATGGGTACAGTTAGCTCGAGCTCTCTTTGTAGCAGCGCAGCAACTGGCAATAACGCAACTAGAAAGAAAAACCCAAGTTGATAAGCAGTCGGGTTGAAGACCTTTAAAATAAAAGGATAAGAAAATAAAACTGAAAAAGCCACCAGAAATAAGATCAGGCTCGGCAATAAAGTGTTTAGAGGAATAGATTTCATAATTTAAAGAAGGTCTGTTTTGATTTATTCCCTAACTTATTCAAGATGTACAGGAATTGCCACATTATACGCTAAGCCTTCTACTTCTTTAACAGCAACATATAACATCGTGGCTTTACCGTCTTCAACTAGAACATGAGGTCGTTCAAAGCGTTGAAAATAAGTTTTGCTGCCATCAGCCCAAGTAACACGTCTACGTGATGCCAAAGGTTGAGGTGTAGCTTGCCAAGTTAAGCCATCAGGTGAAGAAAACAATGCCAGTGAGCGACCATCAGAAGCTTTTGAATAGTGTCCTGTTACATCGTGAGCAATCATAAAGTAACTACCATCTTGCATCCAGATATCTGGGTCTTCAACATGAACATTGTTATTGAGCAAAGGTGTTCTTAATATTTTAAAGGGTCCAAGTGGATTTGAACTCGTTGCAGCTAAAAGACTAATGCGCTGTTCGGATGCTTCTTGTTTGATACCTTTGTAAACAAGAAGGAATCCACCGTCAGGTTTTTCTAAAATAGCAGGATTGGCCGTTGCTAAACTATCTAGGTCTCCAGCTGATGCTGTTTGTATCAGAGGTTCATTAAAACGTTCCCAAGGTCCTTCTGGTGTAGCTGCTACTGCTACACCTAGTCTTCTATAATCTTTTAAATATTGACGCGCTTCTGCATCTTCTAAGTTTTCAGGTATTTGTGGAACGCCTGTGTAGTAGAGATAGTATTTATCCTCAAATTCTAGAACTTGTGGACTGTGAACCATGCCGCCATCCCATACGTCTGTTGCTGTACCACTTAAAACCGTTTCTTTAAATTCAAATGGTCCAGCTGGATTATTTGATGTTGCTAATGCAATCTCACTATGAGTAAGCCAACCAGCCATAGCTGTTTCTTTTGGCCAGCGAGAATAGAACATAAAGTATTGGTCGTTTATTTTGATGACATCTGCACCCCAAATGTACCAATCAGGGTCTTGAAAAATCGAAGTTTGATTTGAGTCCTTAAGCTGAATACCACTTGGCACAGATGGTTTTTTAGCTTTAGAAATAGTGAAACCTATAGCTGAAGCTACCAACAGAGTTATTAAAGCTAGAACTAAGTACTTTTTCATTTAGTTAGTAATAGTTTCAAAAGAAAGCTTGACGATTCGACGACCTAAGAAATCCACAATATATAAGTTACCATCGGGACCTTGTTTGATATCTGTCGGTGCAAAGGGTAGGCCTGTTAGAAATTCTGTACGAGTAGCACCACTTTCGTCTAAGAATAAGACTGATAATCTTCGGGTTACATAATCTCCAATGAAAAGTCCATTTTTATATTTGGAAGGGAAGCTATTGCCTGTATAGAATGGCCCCGTAATGGCTGCGCCACCTTTATCAATAGCGTGAAACCAACTATACAGTGGCGCTGTAACGTCATCAGTTAAGTACAAATCTTTGCAACGTTGTTTCTCTTTATACGAAGATGCTTTTCTTAAGCCTTGATCGTCACCCTCATAACAGGGCCATCCAAAATTTTTACCAATACCTTGGTTGATCTCTTCCCAGAGTTCCCAGCCAACATCAGCTATGAAAGGTTCATCTGTTTCTGGATGCAGGGTGAATCTAAAGGGATTTCTTAAACCAAGGTTGTAAATTTTAGATTGTGTGCTATCTGGATTACCATCAAAAAATGGGTTATCACTGAGCCCTTTACCTGTTTCGGGGTCTACCCGAAGTAATTTACCAGCAAAGGAATCTAGATCTAAAGTTCTTAGAGTTAAGTCATAAGCTTTGTCACCGTCAACACCGTCACCTATGCTGAAGAGTAAACTTCCGTCTTTAGCAAACATGACACTTCCAGAAGCGTGGGCTAAATCGTCTTGAGGGATGCAGTCTTGAATAGATTGTCCATTCTTATAACAGGCCCATTTGTTGCTATCACCAGCAACGTCACGTCCTCTAGAAAATGGGTCACCAGATGTTTCCCAGTTACCTTGTCCACCAACTAGAACTTTTGCACTGTTGTCTAGAACTTTATTAAAATTGTGTTTCGCGTCAGCAGTGTAGCGTACTAATCGGACGGTACGTTGACCTATGCCATCTGGTCCTGCAAAGTCATTGTTTGGATAATTAAATACTTCTGGTGGATCATAAGTATATAAAGTATAGACATAAGGTTTCTCTGGGAAATTTGGATGAAGCGTCAAGCCTAAAATACCTCGGTCTCCTCGGTGATTAGACTCTTTTGATAGATCCGCGAAGGGTTCTTTAAGTAAGGTGCCATTGTCTACAATCCAGATTTTGCCATGTTTTTCTGAGATGAATAATCGATTACCATTTGTCCACTCAAGGGTAACTGGTGTTGAGCCTGGTTCTAGCGTCACAAAGGTTTCTTGTTTAAGACGTTTTTCGGCTTTTATAAATTGAGCCGTAATAGTTTGTTCAGCTGCCTGCATAACAATCTCTTGACTTTGTTCACCAGCTACAGACCAAGCTTGAAAATCAAAATCTGCTTGAGGACTTGGCGCAAAAATTGTACGTCTAGCATTTGCTATGCTTTTGATCTGAAAGGGTGTTGTGTAAAGGGTGTTTTCGTAAGAGAGTTCTAAACCTTGGGGGTAAGACTTAAATTGATAAAACACTTCTTTGTTAGCGAGCTTTTGACACGCTTTAGACAAGGTATCGCTTGTATCAGTGGCTCTTAAACAGACTTCAAAATAACTGTCATCTTTATGATCTGCTATGGTCCAATTGAGTGTTGCGCCTTTGCTTTGAAATACTGTTGATGTTGCATTATCGCTTGCATGACGGAGTACAGTCCAGTGCAGCATGTCATCTGGTAAGTTACCATCTTCAACATCTGTTACTGTTGCAGATAGCTGTAATTGATCGCCAATAGCGTAGCTGCTGTTTAGGGCTGTATTGAATTGAATGTTTGGTGGGGTACTTTTAGGCACAGGCGTATTGAAAAAAGCAGTAATTTTTTGTGGGTTGTTGCCAATGCGAATTGTTTGAACTGCATTTTTGCCGATTGACCAAGAATCAAAGGTATTGTTATTAGATGTTGTTGGTGCAGCTATTGTGCGTTGACCATTCACATAGGTTGTGATTGTAAATGGAGTCGTATAGGTAGAAGCATTGTAGCTTAGCTCGAGCCCTGAGGGTACACTCTCAAAGCTGTAACTTACTTCTTTATGGTAAAGATTTACGCACGTCGTATTTGTTTTTTCTGATTCAACAAGACTGCTCAAACACAATTCACTGTAAGTACCATCGCCATGGTCTGGAAATGTCCACGTACCTTCAGACCCTCTAAATTCAAATTCGTCAATATGCTCGTGGGTGTTATGATGTAGGGTAACCTCCCACAACAGATTTTCGGGAAGTATGGCATCACCTGATACAGAAGCTTTAAAGTCAACAACAGCGTCAGCTTCAAACATTGTACCCTCTAAAGGATATTCAATTTTTATAGTTGAATTAGACAATAATCTTGGGTTTTCTTCGCAAGCTACCAACGAGTAGCCTATGAAAACACATATAGTTAAAGCTATGAGTCTGATAGTCCTAATTTTCATTGTTTTTATAGTACCCTGTTTATATCGTGATAACGATTTGATAGCGAATCAAGTATGCATCTCGCATAGATAGTGTGTATTATACCAGTATATGACGACACAAAAAATGTACACCCCAGACTGGGTGTCAAAAGCTATTTTTTATCAAATATTTCCTGACCGTTTTGCTAAAAGTGAAACCGTCCCTAAAGTAGACCGTTTAGAAGCGTGGGACAGTCCACCTACTGTACATGGTTATAAGGGTGGGGATCTTTACGGAATCATTGAAAAACTGGATTATCTAAGTGAATTAGGCATCACAGCACTTTATTTCAATCCTATTTTTCAATCGGCTAGTAATCACCGTTATCATACCTACGATTATTTTCAAGTAGACCCTATGTTGGGAGGTAATGATGCCTTGCGTGCTTTGATTGATGCCTGCCACGCTAAGGGTATGAAGGTTGTGCTTGACGGCGTTTTTAACCATGCTAGTCGAGGTTTCTTTCAGTTTCATGATGTTTTAGAAAATAAAGAACACAGCCCTTATCTAGATTGGTTTCACATCAATAAATTTCCTCTGAATGCCTATACTGAACATGATATTGGTTACGCTGCTTGGTGGGGAATGGCGGCCTTGCCAAAGTTTAATACCAACAATCCTGAGGCTAGAGAGTATTTGCTTTCTGTGGCGGAGTATTGGTTGAAGTTTGGCATAGATGGCTGGCGTTTGGATGTACCTAATGAAATTAATGATGACGTGTTTTGGCAGGAATTTCGTGAGCGCTGTCGTACCATCAATCCTGAGTGTTACATCGTGGGTGAAATCTGGGATGATGCTAGCCACTGGTTAAAAGGTAGTCAGTTTGACGCGGTTATGAACTACGAATTCACCAGGGCTATTTTTGGCTTTGTAGGTGCAGATACGCTTAATCATGAACAGGTGTCTAAATGTGGGTATGTACATATCCCAACTTTAAATGTTGAAGGTTTTGCTGAAGAAATTGGGAAAGTGCTTGTTAAGCACCGTAAAGAAGTGACGCAGGTTCAACTAAATTTGTTAGGAAGTCATGATACGCCAAGAGCCTATACCATTTTGGGTGAAGACTACGCTGCGCTTAAGATGTCTTACCTCTTTTTGTTTAGTTACAT
>CALHRJ010000035.1 GCA_938038395.1 uncultured Deinococcales bacterium
GTTGGTGCTACCCATAGTTTACGCCATTCATTTTGCTTACTGTAAGCAGTTAGATAATTAAAGAGTTCAGATACATCTGCACCTAAATCCTCGTCGCAAGTGAGTAAGCTCATATCTGTGTAGAGGTTACTGGTTGAGCCATTGTAGTTACCTGTAGAGAGGTGGACGTAGCGGCGAATTTGATCTTGTTCCTGACGGACAATAAGTAGAGATTTGCAATGTGTTTTTAAACCTGCAAAACCGTAAACTACGTGTACGCCAGAGCTTTCTAATTCTCGAGCCCAAACTATATTGTTTTCTTCGTCAAATCTTGCTTTTAGTTCTACGAGTGCGGTTACATGTTTACCGTTGCCTGCTGCTTCGCTTAGCGCTGCTACGATTGGTGAATTTTTACCTACACGGTAAAGCGTTTGTTTTATAGCTAGAACTTTTGGGTCTTGCGCTGCTGCTCTGATGAGATTTAGCACAGCATCAAATGCGTGGAAGGGGTGATGAATCAGAATGTCTTGATGGCGAATTGCAGCAAAGATATTTGGTGCGCTACGGTATTCGCTAGGGAGACGTGAAGCAAAAGGAGCATCGCGTAATTCAGGTAGGGGTAATGACGTCATTTCCATAAAGTCAGCTAGGTTAAGGTAGGTTTCTAGGCGGAATACATCGTGCGGCTCGAGCCTCAAATTCTCCACCAAGTAATCACACCAGTCTTTGGGCATATTCGTCGTAACTTCCAAACGAACAGCGTCACCCCAACGGCGTTTACGAACTTCATCTTCAATGACTTGCAAAAGATCATCTGCTTCATCTTCAGCAAGTTCAATATCTGCATTTCGAGTCACTCTAAAAACATGACAGCGTTCAACTTCATAACCTACAAAAAGATCTTTTACTTTGTGCTTAATAAGATCATCTGATAACACAAAGCGGTGTTCCGCACTCGTATCTACAGATTCTAAGCCTTCTTCTTGACTTAGGTGCTGTGAGTTAGGTAGCTTCAAAAAGCGGGGTAGTACACTTGGTACCTGAACAATTGCTTTTTCCATAACGCCACTCACAGGGTCACGTACTTCGATCAAAATTGAAAAGCTCAGGTTTGGTAAACGTGGGAAAGGATTTCCAGAATCAAGTGCTAGCGGTGTAAGCACTGGGAAAAGTGTTTCTCGAAAATAAGTGTCTACAAAGTCAGCATCTGCTTGACTTAAAGTATTCATCTGTTCAATTTTTACGCCATGTGCTTCAAGAGCAGGTAAAATAACATGGTTTAAGTGGCGTCCCTGACGATCTAGTAATGGGCGCAAGCGCTTTGGGATTTCTGTAGCTTGTTCGGCAGGGCTACGACCGTCAGCGGTAAGTTTTGTAATACCTGCACTGACCTGTTCTTTGATACCTGCGTAGCGAATCATCATGAATTCATCAAGATTAGCGCTAAAAATAGCTAAGAACTTCAAACGTTCTAGTAGTGGGTTCTCTATATCTTCGGCTTCTTCTAAAACACGTTCGTTAAATTTAAGCCACGAAAGTTCGCGGTTGATGTAATAGGCTGTATCATGGAGGTCAATATCAGCCTTGTAGTCATTCGCTTCATGCAATGTGGCATCTTGCTCTGTGGCATAGGCTTCTGCAACTATATCCGTGCTTTGAGCAGATAAATCAACAGCATTATCTACTGCGTTATCTGGTGTGTTATTGGGAGAAAGGTCACTCATAAGGCTAGACTAGCAGATTTTTATGTGTTAGCCTACTCGCTAATTATTTGTAGGCGGTACACATTGCGATTATTAATGAGCTTACAGAATAATAAAGCCCTTAAGGCAAGCTTGAAATAAGCATTTTGTATGAATACGACTGTTAAGTTGCACAATTCAATACGGTTGTATCTTTAGTTCGCAATAGAGCTTTTTATTAGCATTACTTCGCAATAACGCTACACGTAACAACGCCCCTTATATGACGCTGACAGTTGGCTGTCAGTCTGCTATAAGCACATTCAAGAATGGAGCACTACTATAGATAAAAATCCGAAAAACCCACAAGATGATGCTGAAATCAATGATTTACACGATATGCACGATGAAACTGACGAAATGGCGAACCCGTATCTGATTCCTGATTCAAATAGGATTTATGCGAATGAAGCAAAAATGGCAATCGCCAGAGATATGCTCGAGCGCTATACAGGTACCCCACCAGACGAGTTTGAAAAACAAATCATCCTGACGAATTTTGGCTACTACTTGGAACAGTTTTATGAAAACTACGGCTCGAGCCGTACCCAAGGCTCTGCCATGAGTGCAGCGCACAGCAAAGAGAAGGGTGTAAGCATTATTAACTTCTCAATTGGTGCGCCAAATGCTGCATTGATTATAGAATTACTAGCAGCAACTGACCCTAAAGCAGTCCTATTTCTTGGTTTAACAGGTGGATTACATCGTTCACTCAAAGTCGGCGATTTTATCCTCCCAACTGCAGCCATTCGTGATGAAGGTGCCTCGCACCACCACTTACCACGACAAGTGCCTGCACTCCCAACCTTCAAGGTGCAAAAATTTGTTTCACAAATGATTCTTGAAAAAGGCATGGACTACCGCACAGGTGTCATACACACTACTGATTACCGCTTTTGGGAATTTGATGAAAAGTTCAAAGCACATCTTTACGAAGAACGTGCGCTTGCCATAGACATGGAAACAGCAACGCTATTTTCTGTTGGTTTTGCGAGTAAAGTGCCTGTGGGTGCAGTTCTTTTGGTGTCTGATTTACCTTTGACCAAAGGTGGTATCAAGACTAAGAAGAGTGCAAATAGTGTGTTCCAAAACTATACTGATTTACACTTAGAAATCGGTACTGAAGCGATGAGTCAAATTGCGCTTCGTGGTGAGCATATTAGACACTACCGTTGGTAAAATAATAACTCTATAAAATTTCTAGACTATACTTTTTCTGAAATAGCTTCTTTAGCTAGTTCAGAAAGTAAGTCTTGGGATTGAGTAAATCATCCAATTCTTGTGCCGAATGATAATGCTCAAAGTTAATACTATCTATAGCTATACTAGAAATTAAGACATAAGAGTTTTTCATATAACGCTGATGTAACGCACTCTCCCATATACTAAAAAATAGGAGGATGTTATGAAGGTATTTAGTTTTATACTTTTAATAATTAGTGTAACTTTTAGTTTTTCTCAAAACCCCTTAGCACAACATGAAGATTTATTCTCAGGCAACTACACAGGTGAAGCTTTTAACCTAAACCTAGAAAAAACCGCTGAAGGCTATACTGGAAATATCGATTTTGATGGTCAAATTTTTCCAGTCTATACGCAAGCATCTGATACATCTTTAACAGGCTACTTTATATCTGGAAATGACCACTTTGAAATTGCTGCTAAGCTAAATGGTATTAACCTTAGTTTTACAACTGGTGGCGCAAACTATACCTTAACAAAGGTAGCAATAACACAGAACCAAAATACACAAACACCTATACAAACAACATCACAAGCTAATGTAGTTATTACTCAAAACCAACAATACCCTGCTGGTACTAGACTTCAATCACCATGGACAGGTGTGAGCTTTGTCGTTCCAGAAAACCACACTGCTTACTTCGATGCTGATTTTGGTGGCTTTCTTATGCTTACCCAAGATGGTAATAGCTTGATAACAGTCGAAGCATCTTCTCAAGCAAGTGCAGAGGAGTTAGGCATCTTTGCAATTGAGGCGCTTGCAGAATATCTTTTAGAAGGGGAAGCAAACTATCAGGTGGTTGGTCAACCTTCTTTTGAAGCAGATTTGCTTAAAGCTCAGGTCTTGATAGGTGAAGCGATGATCTCTGTTATTGCTAAAGAAGCTACAACAAAAAACGCTGCTGTTGTTTTGGCCTATGGTCCACAAGCTGAGCAGCTTGTTCAAACTGTTGTGGACGGAATTACACTAACACAACCTAGTAATGATGTTGCGAACTGGGAACAAAAAATGTATGGCATGCATGCATCAACCAGTAGCTCGAGCTCAGACTATAGCGATGACGGTGTGCCTGGAAGAATGACAGGTAGTTATGCAGGTCAAGCAAAATTCAACTATGACTTTTGTAGCGACGGTAACTATCGACATGAATACAATGACATTGCCTATTTTTCAACAGGTACCACTGGTGGTGAAATGATAGGTTCTGTCCAAACAGGTAGCGAAGGAGCACATCAAGGTAGCTGGCACTTGGTAAGTTCTCTTATGGGTAATTTACTGCTGATTCTAGAAAGTACCGAAGGCAATACTTATATTCACCCTATAGCTGAAAGTGAAACTGGTGCCTATATCAATAATCGGAACTATACTGTGAGTCAAAGTCAGCTTTGTAGATAGGCTTTTAGTTTATCAACCTCAATCTGCCAAACATCTGTAGATTCATATAGTTCAAACCCAAGCGCATGATTAATAGCTAACATGGGCTCATTTGAAACTGCATTTCCAGTTCGTATGAATTTGACATTCGGTCGTTCTGCCATGATTTTTTCAAGCATAGCAGCTTTTAACCACTTACCTAATTTATTACCTCTGTATTTTGGTAAAACGCCAGTATCATCTTGGTAAATGACTTCAGGTGTTTCAGGCTCCCAAAATGTTTGGGTATAGCCAGCTAGTTCGCCAGATTCTTTATGACGTAGATATAGTGTTCTGCGCTCATCACCTCGAGTTTGTATATAAGCTTCACCTTCACGCAATTTCTTAGGTTTTGTTTTGGTATCAGCCATATCTAAATCCCCTTTAGGTGCAGTGTTCATAACATCTATGAGTTCTGCTATAGCGTCTATTTCGTTTTCTGGATAGACATTTCCCCAAAAGCCCATTTCAAAGCTTTGTGCAGCTAGTTTACTTTCGCCTAGCCAGTTTTGCACTAAGCTGTTATCTAACTTTTCTAAAACAAGTTGATTATAGCTTTCGTTATATCTTTCATGTGCATTTAGGTATTCTGCAAATTCTCGCCCAGCAACTACTCGAGACGTTGTATGACTTTGAGCCAGACTCCGTTTGTGTTTGTTGGCAAAGTCAAGCAGTTTAGGCAACAACAATTTGGCGTAGCCCTTAGTTCTATAAGGCTTCAAGACATATAGGCTAAATCTAAATAAGTGAGGATTTTCCTCTTCTTTAGTATCTACGTTTAGAAAGAGTTCAGCAATTACAGCGTCATTAAGCCAAAGTTGCCAAATTTCAATATCTAGACTCTCAAATAGTTTCCAACCTTTTGCGTTGCTAATACTTTGTTCAAGTGTACCTGGTGGATCGTCTGGATTTACTTCTTCATTTTTATAATTTTCAAATTCAAGACGTTTGATAAAGTCGTTTTCTGTTGCGGTTTCTGGGTTGAACATTCTTAATTCTGGCATAACTCAACTATAGCATTAGATAAATTCAAGCTACTTTTTCAAATAAGCTCGAATTTTATCAACCTCAATTTGCCAAAAGATAACAGATTCATAGAGTTCAAAGCCAAGTGCATGATTTATAGCTAACATATGCTCATTTGATGCAGCATTGCCTGTGCGGATATATTTTGTTTCTGGTCGTTCATGGGATAGCTTTTCTAGCATGGCAGCTTTTAGCCATTTGCCCAACGCATTGCCACGGTACTTTGGCACTACGCCAGTACCGCCTTGATGGATGACGTCAGGGGTTTCTGGTTCCCAGTAGGTCTCCGTATAACCTGCTAGCTCGCCTGATGCTTTGTGCCGTACGTAGAGGACACGGCGTTCGTCAGCTCGAGCCTGTATTCTAGCCTCTATCTCACGTAACCGTTCTGGTGTTGTTACATAATCTTTCAAGTCTAGTGCATCTGTCGGTGCTGTATTCATGACATCTATAAGTTCGCAGATGGCTTGTATTTCTTCTTCAGGATAGACATTACCCCAAAACCCTATTTCAAAAGTTTCTGCTACAGTTTTTGCATTTTCTAGCCAACCTTCAACTACCTTTTGATCTAGATTCTCTAGAACAAGTTGACTGACACTTTCATCCAAACCTCTATTCGCGCCAAGATGTTCTGCAAAGGCTTTGCCAGCAGGGATTCTACTAGTTGTAGAAACCTGTGCAAGTCTACGCTTGTGTTTGTTAGCAAAGTCAAGAAGTTTTGGCAATAATAGTTTTGCATAACCCTTACGTCTAAAGGGTTGTAATGTATGTAGATGAACAGAAAATAGATGAGTATTATTCTTATCAGCATTAGCTACAAGAAATAACTCAGATACAACGTTATCTTCACTATGTATTTGCCAAACCTCAATTTGATTACTCTCGATTAATTTCCAACCTTTGGCATTGTTAATACTTGCTTCAAGCGTAAAGGGTGGGTCATCTGGCGCAGCTTCGGCACGTCTGAGGTTTCCATAGTTATTACGTTTTATAAATTCATGTTCTGTAGCGGTTTCTGGGTTGAAAATTATCGGCTCAAGGTTTTGGTCAGGCATAGCATAGAGTATAACACCCTGTTGTATTGGTAAACATTATAGATGTTCGATATTTTTAAGGATGATTACTAGATATAGCCTATGCTATATATAAGGGAGACCATTGCAGTAGTAGATAACTGGG
>CALHRJ010000036.1 GCA_938038395.1 uncultured Deinococcales bacterium
TGAAGCTCTTAAAAGCTTTGCGAAACACTATGAAACTGGTGAAGCACTCCCTGATGAACTCATCGATAAAATGAAAGCAGCCAGAACCTTTATGGGTGCCAATGCCCAAATGCGCCAGTTGTCTTTTGGCACAGTTGATCTAGCCTTACACATCGACTTCGATCCTAATAGTGGTGAAGATGCAATTAAATACGGTCAAAACTTGATGGAAGCTTTTACAATAAAACCGCACTTTGCCCACACCAATTTCTTAAATGGCTTTGGTCATGTCTTTGCAGGCAATGGTTATGCTGCAGGCTACTATTCCTACAAGTGGTCTGAAGTTCTGGATGCGGACGCTTTTAGTCGTTTCCAAAAAGAAGGTGTCTTTAATCCTGACGTAGGCCGTGACTTTGTGAAGTGCATTCTCTCCCAAGGTGATAGTAAAGATGCCGAAGAACTGTACCGCGATTTTATGGGTCGTGATCCTGATTCTGAAGCTCTCTTGAAAAGAAATTTAGGAGCTGGTGTTTAGTGCAAGCGGTTGAGCGCTCGAGCCTCCCCCCAGAATCCAAATGGAACGCAACTGCACTCTTCCCTACTCCTGAAGCTTGGGAAACCGCTTTCCAAGAACTACAAACAGACTTATCTAATATTGCTGTCTATCATGGCACCTTAAACACTGCCAATGGTATTGCAACTTGGCTCGAATACGCTCAAGTCCAAGAAGTCAAACTCAACAAACTCATGGTCTATGCACTCATGGATTACAGTGTAGATACAGGTGTGGTTGAAGCAGCTGCACGCTTTGACAAACTGCGTAGCATCGCTGCTAGCTACACGGCTGCAACAGCTTTTGCGCCAACCGAGATTCTTGCTAACGCGCCTGAAGTCAGGGCTACATGGCTTGATAATGAACTCAAAGATTACGCACATGCCTTTGATGAATTATCACGAAAAGAGCCCTTCTTACGTAGTGGGGAAATTGAAGAACTCCTTGGTAGTTTAGGTGGTGTATTTGGCAGCAGTAATTCAGCACACAGTGTACTCGCCAATACAGATTTGACGTTTGAGCTTGCGAAAGATAGCGAAGGCAACACCTTCGAAATAACCCAAGGTACCATTCGCAAACTACTTGGTAGCACTGACCGCAGCCTACGCAAAAGCGCCTACGAAAACTATGCCAATGCCCATCTTGATTTCAAAAACACCATGGCAACTATGCTAGCAACAGGCATCAAGCAAAATGTCTTTAAAATGCGAATCAAGAACTACGATAATTCTTTAGAAGCAGCCTTAGCACCTAGCCATATCCCCAGTAGTGTTTTCCATAATCTAATCGACACCTTTAAAGAGAACTTACCAACATGGCATCGCTACTGGGAAATTCGTAAAAAAGCTTTAAAGCTAGATACCTTAACGCCTTACGATACCTTTGCACCCCTCTGTAAAAAACATCCAGAAATTAGCTACGAACAAAGCATCGAGTGGTTAGGCGAAGCATTAGCACCCCTAGGTGATGAATACTGTAGCGTTATGAAACAAGGCGCACTTGAAGGCGGCTGGGTTGACCGCTACCCAAACAAAGGCAAGCGCATGGGTGCATTCTCAGCAGGTCGTAAAGGTACATTACCCTATATAATGATGTCCTATACAGATGACGTTTTTGGTATGAGCACTCTAGCTCACGAACTAGGTCACTCCATGCACTCTCACTTCAGTTGCAAAACACAACCCCCTATTTATGCACGCTACACCCTCTTTGCAGCCGAAGTTGCTTCAAACTTCAATCAAGCTATGCTTAGGGCACACCTTTTTGATAAAATTGACGAGGCAGATTTCCAAATAGCACTGATTGAAGAAGCCATGGCAAACTTCTACCGCTACTTCTTTGTCATGCCAACACTTGCTCGATTTGAACTCGAAATACATGAACAAGTAGAGCGTGGTGAGGCACTAAGCGCAAACTCTCTTATCGACCTCATGTCAGGTTTATTCGCTGAAGGCTATGGTAATGTCATGACCTTTGATAAAGATAAAGTGGGTATCACTTGGGCACAGTTCCACACACATCTGTATAGCAACTTTTATGTCTATACCTATGCGACAGGTATATCTGGCGCGCACAGTTTAGCGAATCGCATATTGACAGGTGGCGCTGAAGCAAAAGAAGATTATCTTACCTTCCTAAATGCTGGTGGCGCACACTACCCAATTGACGCACTCAAATCAGCAGGCGTAGATTTAGAATCTCCTCAAGCTGTTAAAGATACCTTTGAAATTCTTAAAGGTCATATTGATAGGCTTGAAAGCTTAATTTCCTAAAATAGCAACCAACAACACTGTGCGTTAAAAAAGAGTCAATCCCTTAGAAGGATTGACTCTTTTTCGCTTTCGGATTTTACATAAAGCTAAAAATTTTACTGATTCAAAACTTGCTTGTTGGTTGAATCTCTAAAACGTTTAAACATTACGATAGCAGCTAAAACAAAAATAACAACATTTACTATAACCATTCCCTTTTCACCTGGACGTGACAGGTGCAGCAAACTAGCCAAGACCATAATTAACATTAAGCCCAGCGCTGCAAAGGCACTTAGTCGATGCATCCGTTTTAAAACGAGTGGTATCAATAGTGCCAAACCACCTAATAATTCAGCAGCACCTATCAAACGGACAACTATCTCTGGAAATAAATAAACCCAATCCATTGAAGTTGCTAAAGTGCTAAGCGGAGCAAATAATTTCATACAGCCTATAAGCGTAAAGGCTATACCTAATAAAATTTGGATACCTGTAATTAGTCTATTCATTACTTTAGTTTAGCGGAACTTAAGCTAGACAATCATCACATCTTTGATACAAATTTGTGAACACTTCACAAATTGAACAGACCATGTCACAGACCGACAGGGTATGGACAGAGAAAATCTTATCTGGCAAACCATAGCTCAGGTTTAGAGGCAAGGCTCTAATAAACTAGGAGTTCCTCATCCCTCTTCAATATTAAAAACGGTTGCAAAATCTTCTTTGCAACCGTTCAACTTTCTTAACTTTGTATTACTAAGTACTAAGCCAAAATCATGTTTGACTATTCTCTACGCACTAACTTACTAGATATACCGTCCTGTAGTAGTTTAGCAAAACTTCAAATTATGTAATCTAGTTATAACGATCCCAACGAGCTTTCCAATGACTTAAGAATTGCACACGCCATTTACTAATTGACTCTTTAGCAGCTGTTTCACTATCACAGCAATCAATATAGTAATTTGGGAAATCCTTTTTATAGTGCTTATATTCACCAGCCCAGCTTGGAGCTGTAGGATCATTTACATTGCCTACCCCACCAAATTTAGGACCAATAAGATACAGTAATGTTATGGAGTCTCCCTCTTTTAACCCTATATTTCCATAAGCAAGCGGGAACTTATCACCGGCACTACCATGTCCTCTAATATTTGCATCAATAAATTTTTGGGATGACCATTCACCAGATTGATTTCCACCTCTAAATACGCCTTCATAGGTACGTCTAAAACCAACTCGACTAGAATTGTCAATCCAAAACAAACCTGGAACCTTAGTCTGCATAAAGTTAAATACATAATCTCTTGAGCCAAGATCCATGTCTGAGTTCACATTGCCAATACTAAAGATTCTTATGGAAGATGCAATTGAAGGGTCATCATGTAAAGCCTGAGCAATATCAGTCATAGGGCCCCATACCAGTATCCATAGGGGTCTACTATCTCCCCGTTCACGCCCAAGTTTTACCTGTTCAATAATCTGATTAGAGCCTTCAGAGTCATGTCCAGTTTTTGGAGCGCCTTTAACTTGTTTACCTACAGAAACACGTGAGAGTAAAGTTTTTTCAGGTGTAAGTTCACTGTAACCTTTAGCTCGTAATGTATCTACTTGTACGTCTTGAATCGTTTCTCTTAGCAAAGTAGGATTGGGGTCAAAACCATCTGCACTCACAGAAGCAACTAAACCTTCAATATCAAAAATATCTGAATAATGTATAAGGCGATAGATTGACTGCATATCATCAGGATCCCAACCAACATCTGCCGTCACTAAAACACGAAATTTTTCATTTTCTGGTTCGGGTTCTGGCTGTTCTACCCCAATGCTTAGTGACACCTTTGCAACATTACTAAATAATTGATTATCGCTCACTTTAAAACTAAAACTATCTTCACCTGCAAACCCTTGATTTGGTGTGTAGGTGACTTTATCACCATACAAAACAGATAGTGAACCCTGTTTCGGCGCTTCAACAATACTAAACGACAGTATGGTATTGTCTATATCTTGAGCTTTTAAAACGACCTCAACACGTTTATCTCTTTGAGTACTTATAGATAAAGAAGTCGCAGTAGGAGCATCATTGACGGGTATAACATCAATACTTACAGTTGTTTCATCGCTCTCTTCATTGCCATCTGAAACAACAAACTTTAAACTGTCTTTTCCAGCACTATTAAGTTTTGGTTTATAAAGCAAATTAGGTGCAGTACCTGTTAAGGTACCATTTTCTGGCATTTTTGTAATTCTATAGGTTAATTCGTCACTATCAGCATCTGTTGCTTTAAGAACAATACTTAAGTCAGTATCTTCTTGGGTTCTCAAACTTGTCGTTAATGCTAATGGTTTTGTGTTATTGGCTTGTGAATCTAGGACATAAACATAGAAAGCTTGTTTTGATTTCAGTCCAGTATCATCTGTAACAACTAACTCTACAGGATGTCCACCTATGTGTTCTGGTTTAGGTGTGCCCGAGATTAGCGTAGTCTGATTTTCTTGTTGCGTTAGCTCGAGCCAAATAGGTAATTTAGAGGCAGTCAGCGTAAGTTGATTTCCAAAATCTGGATCATCAACGACTACCGCATAAGCATATTTTTTGTTTTGTCCAATTCGAGTTAAAGGACTACTCACAAATATGGGAGGTCTACCTATAACTGTATTTCCAGTTTGTTCTACATTCGTAGTTTGCTGTATAGTCGTCGGTACTACATCGGTACTTTTCGGAGGTAGTTCATTATCAAGGATAATATCATTCCCACAGCTTGTCATCAGCCCAAAGACCGCAAGTAAGATTAGCGTCACCAACACTTTTTTAAACTTTTGTTTCATTTGCCCCCACCTAATAATGTAATTTAAAATATTATGAAATAGGAATAAAATAAAATTTTCAGCCTATATTAACCATAGCCCTCCTAGTTCATGACGAGTCTAGCAAAGAGATTGTTAGACCTTCATCTCCAAAAAACCTAAAAAAGTTATCAAAAATTTTGTAAATTGAGCTGCCTGCAACTATCTATTAAGGCAACATCTAATCATTAAGTGGTTGATCTATGACGGCTCACTAGAAAAGTGAAGCTTCTAATACAACTTCAACCTACAATTTAGATTTATATGAATTCTTTCCGTGAGTTATTCTTGTTCATCTATATTGCTGACCTTTGTAGAAAAAACATTAACGATATTATCAGATGACTCAGCCTCACACTGATGTTTCTTTGCCTTCAAGATTGAAGTAATAACGTTGCTAATTGTTAGAACTTTTTTGCAATTGCTGTACTTAATAAAAATCCCCGATGCAAGCCTCGGGGTATTCAAAAGCATCTTGTTCGCTACGCTCACATTGATACTGATTTTTCGAAGCAAGCTTCGGGGTATTCCTCATCCCAAGTCTTTAATAAAGGTAACAATATACTTGAAGCACCTAAACCATTTTCTTAAGGTTTTAGGTTGTCTATAGCTTCTAAAGCCCTTGTATATCAAGGTTTTTCCAAGGTGTTTCCTTCTATTTAGAACTATTTTTAACCTTAGGTGCGTGTAGTATATTATCACCTTAATAAAAGGAACCACAATCTAAAAGAATGACCTACTGTATTACCAGACTAGTAGGCCATAAACTTAAGAATACTAAAACTTGATATTATTTATATCTATCCCAACGAAGCTTCCAATCTGTCAGGAA
The DNA here is from genome assembly GCA_938038395.1 of uncultured Deinococcales bacterium. Classification (GTDB taxonomy): domain Bacteria; phylum Deinococcota; class Deinococci; order Deinococcales; family Trueperaceae; genus CALGZD01. The sequence goes on from CALHRJ010000036.1 coordinate 5,969, forward strand.
TTTTACTCGCCACTTATTAATTGTAGCCTGAGCCTCTGTTGTAGTCTTACAACAATCAATATAAAAATTAGGTGTCTGTGAACTATATTGTATAAACTGCCCTCCCCAGCTTTCGCTTGTGGGTATATCAACATTACCTACACCACCGACAATTGGTGAAAGTAAATAAAGCATGGAAGGAGAATCTCCTTCTTGCAAACCTGAAAAGACAGTTGTTGGGAAGGCGTCACCAGCATCACCATGTCCTCGAATGTTAGCATCAATAAACCTCTGACTTGCCCATTCACCAACCTGATAACCTTGAAAGAAAATACCTATATAAGTATTACGATAATTACTCAACGGGCTGCCATTCTCTATCCACCACAGATTTTCATACTGGCTTTTCATAAAATTATATATGTAATTACGAGATGCAATATCTGCTGTTGCATTAGAACTACCAATACTATAAATCCGAATATAAGGTGCAATCTCAGGGCTATCATGCAAGGCTTGTGCAACTGTTGTTAGAGGTCCCCATGCAAGAATATAAAGTGGACGTGAATCACCTTTACTTATTGCACTTTGTACACTTGTAATAATATGATTTGAGCCAGGTGAAGCTCTTCCAGGTCCAGGGCCACCTAAACTTTTTGCCCCCAATCTGACATTAGCTAATAGTGCCTCTTGAGTCATGAGTTCTGGATAGCCGTTTGCACGCATTACATTAATTCGGATTGTTCTAATCCATTGTCTTAACAAAGCAATATCTGCTTCAGTGTTTCTGGAAACAGACGCAATAATTCCTTCTACCTTAAGAATATCTGAGTAGTGAGCAAGTCTATATAAAGACTGGATATCATCAGGATCATGACCAATATCGGTATCGACCAAAACACGATATTCCCCGACTGGTGGTTGTATTGGCTCTGGTGAAACTTGAGGTTTTGCTTGAACCACAAGATCAAAAACTTGACTTGTGTCAAACCCACTTAAATCGATAACTTTCAAAACGATGCTATGGGTTCCCACATCTGATTTATCAGGAGTTCCAGTTAGTCGTAATTGATTAGTGGAATCAGAAATAAGCTCGAGCCACCCTGGTAACCTCTCAGCACGCACAACCAGTTTATCTCCAACATCAATATCTGCAACCTCTATTGCATAGCTATAGAGCTCCCCTTCAACAACTTGAGTATCAGGAGAAGTCACAAATACTGGTGCAGCTCCACTCACTACAATAGGTGGAGGAGGCAATTGTGCGCCATTTTCAATATCTTGCCAAGTTGGTAACCCATCTGCAGTTGTGACTAACTCTTGACCGTAATCTATAGTCCCCCCACAAGAAACAAATAGCAATCCAGCACATAAAACACAAATAATTTTTAAATAATTTTTTAAGCTTGTAAACATTAGGACCCTTAAAATATAGATATGCGAAATTTTGAATATAAACGTACCCCGTAGCAAAGCGACAGAGCATCCGTAAGGAAATCTCGTCTTGCAAACCATACGTCGAATAAACATGACATCAGAACAGAAACAGACCTTTTCTTCTTTGCTGTCCTCGACTATTTCAAAATAGTGATATTCTAGTTTTTTTGCTAAATTTCTTGTAAGTGTAAATATATAGGAAAGTTTATCTTCCTAGCTTAATCACATCTCTCTCTTCTCCGAATTTTTACCAAACTCCACTTAAATCAACTAATTTAAACACTATTACCTTTGGTATAGCTTACTCAGGCCCTTTAGCTGATTTTAGTAAATTCCACCTAAAAATAACATGTTAATACAAGCTTATCCAGTTAAAATATTGCCCTAGCTAACCTAAGAACCCATGACTGTCACTCTGGATAAGACCATGTTGTTAATTATTCTTGCTATGCTGCCATTTTAAAATCATTTATAACGACTACCTCTACCAAACACACAAGTAACAGTTTTTCAAAGCCTAATCTTGATAGAATGATTTAAATTATTGCGTCAAGAAGCTGAAAAACGAAATTCGGCAAAAAATAATCATTCCAACTTTAGGAGTAATGCTATGAACTACCAACAAATTGGACGTACAGGTGTAAAGGTTTCACCCCTCTGTTTTGGCACAATGACATTCGGCGATTCTGCCGATGAAAACACCTCCGCTGAGATTTACCAAAAAGTACGCGATGCAGGTATCAATTTCTTTGATTGCGCTAACGTCTATGCTGGTGGTCAATCAGAAGAAATACTTGGCAATCTTATGTATGGTGAGCGAGACAAGCTAATTATTACATCTAAAGTACATGGAGCCATGAGCAACGATATTAATGACCGTGGCCTCTCCAGAAGAAATATTGTTAAAGCATGTGAACAGAGTCTCAAAAGACTAAAAACAGACTACCTAGACTTTTACTTTCTACACCAGTTTGATCCTGAGGTCCCGATAGAAGAAAGTCTGAAAGCACTTGACGATTTGGTACGCCACGGCATGATTCTCTATCCTGCAGTAAGCAATTGGGCGGCATGGCAAATCGCAAAGGCTGCTGGCATCAGTGCTAAACAAGAATTAGCCCGCTTTGAACTCATCCAACCTATGTACAACTTGCTCAAACGTCAAGCTGAAGTTGAAATCTTACCTATGGCATTGTCTGAAGAAATCGGTGTCGTACCGTATAACCCTATGGGTGCAGGGATGTTAACAGGTAAATATAATTCAAAAAACAAACCTAAAGATGCGCGTATAACTGTAAATGCTATGTATGCTAAACGCTATAGTGACGCTAGTTATCTTACAACAGCCAAAGCCTTTACAAAATATGCAAAAGAAAAAGGTTTAGAACCTGCAATGTTAGCAGTTGCATGGGTAAAAGCCCATCCAGCAATAACCGCACCAATTTTTGGTGCTAGAAAAGTTGAACAGCTCGCAGCACCTTTAAAGGCTCTAAACTACAAAATGTCACAAAAAATGTATACCGAGATTGCCGCGCTTTCGCCTCAACCCCCTCTAGCTAATGATCGGAGCGAAGAACGTTAGGCTCGAGCTAAACCAAAAGTATCTCGCAAGAACTAACTAACAGTTTCAGACCCTCACTCCAATACGCTAAGGATTAGCAATTTAATAACCTAAACAGTCAAGTCTAAAAACAGAGCATAATTTAAAATTGACTTCTTCTAACATAAGCCATTTCAAATCTGTAGAAATTGCTTATGTTAATTTAATTTAAAAGTCAATCCTAAACAGGTATGAAGTAACCTTCAGCAAAATCCGCACAAAAAACTCATTCACTCTTGCACACTATAGTGTTTGGAGGAGTTCTAATGCCTAGGGGTGCTATTAAACTTATGCTTTACGTTGTCGTTGTTATTGGAATGAGCTTAGTTCTTTTTTCTTTAGCTAGTGGCGGTGTTATCAATTTTAATAATGTAAATATCAGTGATTACCAAGATCAAAATACAGGAAATTCCAACTTTGGTCTTACACTTCCTGGTTTTGGTACAAACAATCAAAATAACAATCAGAATCAACCCAATAATCTAGGGATTGCACAAAACCCTGGACCAAACTCTAGACAAAACTCTACTCCAAATTCTGGACAGAGTGATGGCTTTGCTGGTTTTTTTAGCAGTATTGGTCAAAAGAACCGCAATAAAAGTTCAGAACCAAGCAAAGACTTAGGTCAAACTTTTTTAATTGTTGATAGAGTTAATCCAACCAGAAGTACAAGCTGTGCTGAAAGCAACCCCTGTGGTTTGTATGAAGCCTTAAATTATGCAATAGAACCAGGTACAACCGTTTTGCTCCGTTCAGGAACCTATGTTCTTAATCAACCTATTGGCTTTCGAGCATCAGGGAACAATAAAGGCTTTCTTACCCTAGCAGCCTATCCAGGTGAAACCGTGATTATATCTGGTGCAGGTATAAACCCTAATCAAGCTAACGGTGGACTTATTCAAATTGAGGATCAAAGCTATATTCGTATTATGGATATAGAAATAGCTAACTATCAAAGCAACGCACCCTTTGCAACTATTTCAGCTATTTCAGTTCAAGGTGCGTCTGAAAATATTCATATCCTTAACAATCATATTCATGATATCAACTCACTTGCCATCCGTAACAACACAAGTGCTTTAGGCATATTGGTTTATGGCACACGTGAACGTCAAGCATCTCGCGATATATACATCATGAATAACCGTGTGCATGACTTACAAACGGGCTTTAGTGAGGCTATTACCCTAGCTGGCAACATTGATGGCTTTCAAATTGAAGGTAACGAAGTTTATAACTTGCACAATATTGCGATTGTGGTCGCAGGTAGTTATAAACAAGTTTGTCTAGGATATGGCGATTTAAATGCACCACAGTGCGATACCAGTCAGGACTATACACGTAACGGTAATATTATTGGCAACATTGCCTACAACATTGATACACGCAACAACCCTGCCTACACAAACGCTCAAGTAAATGCTGCTGCCGCGCTATATGTTGATGGCGCAAGAAATGTTGTTGTTGAAGATAATATAATTTTTAATGCTGGGGTTGGCATGAGCATCTCTAGTGAAAATGCTGGTGGACTAGCTCAAAACGTGCGCTTTGCTAACAACTTTCTCTACAATAATTGGCGAACTGGTTTGAGCATTGGACCTGAAAACGCTACTAAAGGTTATGTTGATGGTTGTGAAGTTGTCAATAACACTTTTTTTAGCAATGATGAATCTACTCAATTTGGTGGAGAAATCTTTATGGAATATCATGTGCAAAATTGCAACATTAAAAACAATATCTTCTACGCAGATAACTACGCTTTTGATGCTGCAACGAATCAAAATCTTCAGGTAAACCTGATCATCAATGAGTCTCTTCCACCTGCACAAAGTGATAGCTTCAATAATAACTTTAGCGGTAACTATTTTTACAGTAATCAAGGTGGATTTAGTGGCTTTTGGCAGGGAAACTATTTCAATGATACTAACGTTAGATCTCAAGGTCTAAATATCTTCGATAGAATTAGGCCAAACTTCAGGAGCTTAAAACAAGGCTACGATGAAAATAGTGCTTTACTCGATTTACGCTTAGACAAGGGTACAAAACTATTGAAGTTAGGTGCTTTTCCAAATTAATTAAGCCTGTTAATACCAATTTCGCCTAATTCAGGATGTATTTTGACTTGAATAGCTAGCTGTGATGCGAAATATGGTTGAGCACCTGACGCTTCAAACTGACCAATTTATTATCGTTATTTTCGAACTTGTATAAGAAACTAAAAGACGGGCAGGGAGAATACTCTCCCTGCCCGTCAACTTTTTTAAGTCAAACTAATTTAAGGTCTGCTGTAAAGCCATTTCACAACTGTCTCAGAATTGTTATTAACACTCCAAAGTGTTTTCTGAACATTTGAATTTTGTGCTTGGGTATTACCTTGTGCAATATCACGCCAATCTAACTCTCTAAGCAATCTATTCCATCCTGGTACAAAGGACGCTTGTACACTCTCTATAGCATTTTCAATTTCAAAGCATGTACCAGCTACCAACAAAGGATCCGTCAGGCGTACATAATTTACAGCTGGAATATAAGAGTTATCGCCATTAATATCTAATACTGGGGTAAGGATTAATCCGGGTACGGTAATACTTTCAAAAAATGCTATGCCACCATAAACTTCTGAACCAAAAGGAGTTTCTCTAGTTACATCAAGACAGCCTACAAAGGTTTCATCTGCAGGACGAGAATGTTCTAGAACATCTGGCGTACGTAAACTTAGCGTGCCATCTGGTGCTAATGTTGCGATCCCAATCATTTCGTCTTCATCACGCATGGCTAAGAGTACGTGAGGTCCAGCTGCAAAAAAGTTACTTAAACTTGCATCTTCTTGGAGGGAATCTACATTGGTATATTCAATGATGATGGTTTCAGGATCTTCAGCTCGAGCCCCGTCATTACCTTCACCATTTTGTGCACTGCTTGGAACAGTCGTAAAGCTGGAAGTAGTAGTATCAGAAGTAGCTTCTGTCTCAGTAGTAGATTCTGGCTCTGTAGTAGCTTCTGTCTCAGTAGTAGATTCTGGCTCAGTAGTAGATACTGCCTCTGTAGTAGCTTCTGCCTCTGTAGAACCTACTGCATCACTTTCTGTTTCTGTGGTAGTAGCTGTTGACTCGACTTCAATTGTCGCTGCTTCCTCTGTTACTTCGGTTGTATTTTCTGAACTATCATCTAAAGTTACTACACGAAGAATTGTTTCTTCGCCTTGATTTTCTTCCTGTGCTGCAACCAATTCTTGTTCCAATTGATCAATTTGCTCAACTGGTATTTCTACAACTTCCACCACAAGTGGTCCATTTGTGGTTTCTTCTGTGGTTGCTTCTGTAGGAACAAGCTCCGAAACTTCACCTTCAGTAGCTTGAGGTGTTGGGTTGCCAAAAAAATCTGTTAATGCATTTTCTGTTCCAGGAACACAACTCACCAAACCAAAAACCAAAAGAAAACTAAGTAAACTCTGCCTCAATACATTATCTCTTTTTACCCAAAATGACTGTTTCATTCAAACTGACCTTCCTGCCTACTAACTTTTAAAGGTTATGGATCTAGCTCCAACATAAGCCCGAAGTTTTTGAACAACGAATTTATGTTGATTTTCTTAGCATCCTCTTTGAGACTGGCCTATAACAAAACCATAAAGCTTATCGCATTAGTATTTTATTGTAGAACAATCACATGTGCATACAGTTTTGACATATATCTTTACAACATTCACAGATTATAGGCTCACAAATGCAGTCTAAGCTCCCCACTTTATACAGCATCACAACGCAATCTATGGATTGTTTCTAAGATTAAATGTGTCTATTCCCCAAGCTCATAGTAACTTAGAAAATCTGTTAGGGTTTAGAAATTACTTACATTTTAGGTATCAAATCGAAATGTCAAATCAGGAAATAGCCTGTTCTTTTCGAGATAGATAACGTTCTCTATAAAAAGAATAAACACCTGCAACAACAACAATGGCGCAACCAAATAAGGTAAGTGCATCAGGAATATCTCCAAAAACAATAATGCCTATAATGATTGCCCAAATCAAAATCGTATAGCGAAATGGCGCAATAAAACTGACCTCACCAACACGCATCGTCATAATGCCACATAAATAGCCCACTACTAAAAAGCCAGCAGCACCAGCAAGAACACCAACATTTGAAAATGTTAAAGGTGTCCAAGTACCTAAAACTAGCGACACTAGACCACCCATAAGTGTTATCGAGAATGCCGTTAAGTAAGCAAGATACACAGTAGAAACATTGGCAGCAACTTTTTGAGTAGCTACATCACGTATAACAATTGTAAAAACAGTAACTAAAGCCAGCAATGAATAGATACTAAACCCATCGACCCCAGGTCGCACGATAATCATAACCCCAATAAAACCAAGGATGATTGCAAGGTAGCGCTGCCACCCTACTTTTTCACCAAGAAATATTGCTGCGACCAAGGTTAGCACAAAAGGTGTCGCTTGTAGAATTGCTGTGGCATTTGCAATTGGAATGGCTGTTAGGGCAAGCAAAAAACAAGCTGTGCCAATAATCTCCGCGGCTACACGTAACAAAATTACACCATTGATGTGCAAGAATGGATTGAGG
>CALHRJ010000037.1 GCA_938038395.1 uncultured Deinococcales bacterium
ATCACTAAAGCCATTTACCTGTTTAAGTGCAGTTAGTTGTGCTATTGAGCTTAAGTCTGCATTTCGCTTGATAATGATTTGACCACCTACAAGCTCTAGAGCTTCAAGACCTGCTAAAGAATTTAAGCCACGATTAGTTGGTGCTAAAGATACTTGATCAGGGCGAGCGCCAATAATCAGGTCACCCCTAATTTCTTTGAGTTTAGATAGCTGAGCTAAGCTTGTTATTTTTGAATCTGGAGCAACTTGAATGGTTAAATCACCCTCTAAGACGCTCACATCTTTTAAGTTCTCTAGGTTTGCTGCGCTACTAATGACAAAGTTTTGCGCTAAGGCAGAATTACAATTAACTTTATTACCTTCCGATTGACCCGTGCTTATGTTTAACTTACTTTGAATGCAATCAAAGTTTGGGTTAGAACTGATTATACCTGTACCAATATTTATAGTGTCAGTAATCCCATTAAGCCTAATTAAACCAGTTAAGTTTGGATTAGATTTTAAAGTTAATGATCCGACATCGCTAAGAAAATTGAATTCTACTGTTTCATAGTTTGTTCCAATAAGCGTTAGTTCGCTTAGGTTTCTTAGCCCTCCAATAAAACTTCCCTTATTGATTTTGGGGTGTTTTATATTTTTCAATTGTTCTTTGCAGTTTTCAGCGTTAGTACCCTCAGCACAACCTTGAATATGAAGCCCACCAAGGAAAGATTGATTTGGTCTAAGCTGATTAGGTGAAGATGCTTGAATTTCAAATTTGCTAAATAATTCCTTGAAAACGTCACCTTCCAGACCACTAAACACTCGTAGCGTTCCCGTAATTTGTTGTAGATTAGCAAGAGGGGCAAGGTTAACTTTACCTTCTACCATACGGATACTAAAATCCCCATCAATAAGCTTTAAATTCCCTAAACCATTTAGCACTGAACTATTTAGCAGTGGAACTGCCCCTCGAATCTCGAGGCTTCCTCTAATTTCTTTTAAACTATTTAGTGCATTCAAATTAGTTACTGCAGATTTACCAAAATCTATCCGTACGTTACCGTCAATTACCTCAATGCCTTTAAAACTATCAATACTGGATTGTTTGCTAAACTCAAAATCCCCTTTAGGTGCAACAGCGCAATTAACCTGATTACCTGTAGATGCCGATGCCGGTAAAAACTTAGGTAAGTAGGCAGGTTGACCTGAAGGTTGTACCTTTAAGCTGCAATCAAGATTCCCGTTGTTACTGATAGTGGATTCATAGACGGACTCGAGCTTCTCTAAAGCGGTGAGACTTTTAAGCGCAGCATTGTTCGTAATCTCCAATTTGCCTACGCTCAATAGATTTTCAAGCCCCACTAAACTGCTTAATCCTTATTTAGAGCTGTTGTCGTTAATAATCAGTCTGCTAACCGACTCTAAAGCAGTTAAAGATGACAAGTTGGCTAAGTTAGGGTTTTTACTAATTTCTAAAACCTCAACATACTCAAGCGCTTTGAAAAAGGATGAATCAAAACCGCCATAGGTGTTGTTTCCAATAACAAGCTCGTTAGCAACTTCAAGTGTAGAAAAACCACCTAGGGTTTTGCCTTCACTATTAGCTATCTCAATTTTGCCAGTTACATCCTTTAGCTTGTCAAAACCACGTACGTCACCAGACACGTCAAATAACCGCAACTCACCCGCAATGCCCTCAAGACCTGCAAAAGGTGATGCATTTGTAGAAAGCTTTAAATCTCTAATTAATAGATCACCATCAAGAGCACGTAAGTTATCTAAGGCAGATAAATCAATAGACCCATTTGAACCATCTATGGTGATGTTTGCATCCAGAACAACACAATCTTTTAGCTTAAGAGCATCTGCAGTACTACGGATTTCGTAAGTGCTAAACTGTGGGCTCGAACAGTCCTGTAGTACTTCAACCTTGGATGAATAGGCATCAACATAGTAGTTAAAAGGCTCACCAAAATGCTGAATTTCAAAGTCTAGACCACTAACTCTGCCATGAGGCAAAATACTTGCCTGACCAAAAGATTGTTCAGTAATTTCAGGTAGTACCAAACTCGAAATACCCGCAGTTGTTCGTGCATCTTGCTCAAACCTAATTGGCAAAATGAGTTCTTTAGATTCTTTTGAACCACCAGCAAAGCGAGGTGAGTTAACAAAATCCGCAGAAACCTGAATGCGGTTTCCAGCCAAAAAGCTCACGTCAAAATTATCAAGCTTAAAATTATCATTGCCGATTTGAATGTCTTGTATCTGCTGAGTGCTAAGTTGCTGACTCAAAATGTTAAATTCCCCTTTGGTAGGGTCAATCTTTATAGCTATTACAGGGGCAGGACTGTTTGGGTCTGCTTTTGGAACAGAAGTAGTGGGTGAACCTGAACCCCCACATGCTGTTAAAGCTACTAAGGTAATTAAACAAAGTAGAAAATAGGAAAATAGCCTTCCCACTCTATATGGACCTGCTTCTATTAGACCTTCTGGTGCTAAACCTTCTGGTGTTAGACCTTCTGATGTTAGACCTACCGGTGTTAAACCTACTTGTGTTGCTGCCTTGTTTTTCCCAATCATGAGAAGTCCTCCTTTTAGACTTATCGCTTTAAGAAACTTGTACCTTCATTTACAGCAATCATTTTACCAGTTGATAGATTGCTATTGTGCTTTGATGCTACAAAGCTATAGAAAGATTAAACTAGAGTGCGTTATATTACCGTTATATTTTGTTTTTGGGCCGTTATATTTTTTGAGGAATTGTATGAAAAGGGCTCGAGCCCCCTTCTAACTCACACAAAACTTTCTTGTCATTCTGAGCGCAAGCGAAGAATCTCGAAGGAAGCAGTACTGTTGATTTAAATTTGTGAAGGAGTGGCGCGAGATTCTTCACTTCATTGCATTCCGTTCAGAATGACATCAAAAAAGGGCTCGAGCCCCCTTCCAATTCACACAAAATGCAAGGGATGGGCTCGAGTCTTATAATTTTTAGATTATAAATAGTTGTTAACAACTATTCCTTGGTGATTTCAACACCTCCGCCTGAACCCTCAGGGCAACCACCTTGAATTGCATGTGGTCCCCAAGTGCCTTCAAATTTCTCTTCACCATTAACAGATTTATAGTTCAAATCTCCCTTTGTCATGCACCAAGTTGCACCATCTGCCAAATTTACGAATCTAGTACCTTCAAAGCTTAAAACATCATCTTTAAACGTGCCAGAAAATTCATAAGAACTCAGCAAGCTTTTATCTCTCTGACCAATAGTGATAACACCTGTTACATTTTCTTTAATTTGGTTGATATCCCAAGAGTAGAAAAACTCGGCTGGCCCAGAAGTAGCGATACCTGTCCATGTTCCCGAAATATCAAGCTCAGTAGTTGTGGATTTTGATGTTGGCTTAGCTAACTTTATGCCACCACCTGAACCCTCAGGGCAGCCGCCTTGAATTGCATGTGGTCCCCAAATGCCTTCAAATCTATCCTCACCATTAACAGCTTTATAATTCAACGTTCCTTTTGTCATGCACCAACCTGCGCCATCTGCTAGGTTAATAAATTTAGTACCTTCGAACTGCAAAACATCATCTTTAAAAGTGCCAGCAAACTCATAGGAGCTGAGCAAGCTTTTATCTCTCTGAGCAATCGTGATAACACCTGTTACATTTTCTTGACTTTGATTGATTTCCCAAGAGTAAAAATACTCAGCTGAGCCAGATGTAGCAATGCCTGTCCATGTTCCTGAAATATCAGTTGATTTAACTTCTTCAAAGGTAGCAGTAAATACTCTTTGTTTGCTAAAGCCACCTAGTTTTGTATAACCATTACCTTCTTGTTCTGGTGTTTTTAGCTCACAAGTACCTGTTTGTCCTTGGCAGTAGCCGTCTTCGTTTGTCCAACCAACAAACTTCGAACCAGCGTCTGCTGTTGGAATAAGCGTGTACTCAACTGGCGTAATTAAGAACTCGTGGTTACAGGGTGAATCTGAAGCTGTACAATTAAATTTCTTGGCACCAGGGTGATCCGCACCATCACCCTCCAATGAACTAATCACTTCTATGCTACCCTGACCTGCAATAATCACACTTATATTGTTTTTGTAGCCAATGCTAAATCCACCAGTTGTACAACTAGATAGTAGTAGTGCGAACACTACGAGTAGAAAAATATTTATAGCCCACTTGAACTTTACTGACTTAAACGAAACTCCACTTAATAACATTTTAGTACCTCCTTAGTACTTATAGCAATTGCAAAAAAGATTCCAGCAGCTAGAAAAGTCCTATATGAACCATTAAAGGCATAGCAGCGTCAACATGAGATGGTATCACCTATCAACATAGAGGGATTTATTAATGCAAATTCCAGTAATAGCACTTAAGTTCTTTACTCAAAATATTTTAAGGCATTTTTGCCTTGGTTGTTAAGAACTAAAAGAAGTGTAAACTTTGAACCGTTATATGACCGTTATATTTTGAAGGAGGCTTATAGGTGTAGGGCTTTTGAGAGGGTTAGGGTTAGCTTATTTTAATCTTTTGTTGTGTGTAAAAGGGGCTTCACACACACAGACCGCAAGCGGTGGGCTCGAGCCTAAAACAATCCCAAACTATATTTTTTACAAAAAAGGCTCAAGCCTCCTCCCAACTCACACAAATCGCATGCGGGTGAGCTCCTTGTCATTCTGAGCAACGCGAAGAATCTCTTTTAAAAAAGAAAACTGTTACTTAAGTGAACGTCGTGCTATTTCTTTTATTTTATAGTGTTCAATATGACATGTGAGGTGGTAAATCCAAAACAAAAACTCGAGCCCACCCTCTAATTCCATCAACACATTCTGTCAATGTTTGGGGTGGGCTCGAGCTATTCTCCCTAGTACTATTATTCATATACACTCGAATCTAATTTTAAACAGACCAAATCTTTTATCACTAATACTTAGTTAAACACCTTCTGGGATACAGGCTGGGGCGCATATTGAGTACGCTCTTTTTGACTGCTAAATCTTTTTCCTAAAGCTGTTAGAAACTGCCAAACATAATTTACTGTGTAGGTACTGACTTGAACATCTTGCGTTTTGTAGCTGTCAAAGTCTGAACTTTGAAACGTACGTGTACCATCTTCATAACGTCTTACTTCTTCTGGATTTAACCAAATCACTGGTTTTGCTTTGCACCCTTTTTCGCTACAGCAATGGCTTTCTTCGTAAGGCAGAGTATTTACAAAGCTATGATTAAAACTTTCAGTAGGTGCATGATTTAAACAACGAATTAAAGCCATTATAGTGCCTGCTTGCTTTGCGCTGCTAAAATGCTTAAGAACTCTTGGGCGACAGGTATAACAGTATTCATTTTTTCTTGATAGTTAGCTTCTGTTACAGTGGTTAACTGTCCTACATAGGCTTTAGCAAGACCTTCGGCATCGCGTGCTTCAAGTGCTTCTTTGCCTGTGTTGCTTAAAAAGTAAATATCAAAACATGACTCTGCCCACTTCGGGTAAGTGTCTTCAAACACATCAAAAGCCTTACGAACTAACTGCTCTTCACTCATCTTTGTACGTTTTTCAATACTTTGAATCAAACTATTGAATGGCTGTACTAGAACCCCTTGCTTAAGATTTAATCTGCTGATGTTTAACATGATTGTATCCCTCCTTATGAGATAACTTCATAGTTCGTACTTAATAGTTTCAGATTCAACTGAACTATCTATAAGATAAACAATGACTTTGCAGATTCAGTGGAGGTTGTGTGCAGATTGTGTGCAGATTAATTCCATGTTGTTTTAGGTCATAAAATTCAGCGCTAACTAAACACATAAGCTATGAGCAAACCCTCTTAGCTTTTCAATCAACCACCCTTTTTGGGTAGTGACCCACTACCCACCCTCCCTTTATCTTAAATACATCAAACGAACGGTACTTGGAGGTACACACTATGAAAAAATCAGCGAAAAACCAAAATAATCAAGGCAAAGCAAGCATCATCACACTTATCTCAGGCGTAATCTTCACACTACTTTCAAGCGCAGTATTTATCTTTAGTACTGCTGCCATGGCACAAGAAACAACAGCTTCGCTAGAAGAGTCACAAACTATCGCAGGACAATTTGTAGATGCAGATAGATTTCACAATGGCTCAGGTGGTTTTGAAATTATTGAAGAAGATGGTCAACGCATTCTAAAGTTTTCAGAAGAATTCAACGTCACACGTGGTCCAGACCTTTTTGTCTGGTTAACCAAAGGTGACAATACCAAAGAGTTCGTAAACCTAGGTCGCTTAGAAAACCGTAAAGGTGCACAGTCTTATGTAATCTCAGAAGATGTAAACCTAGAAGATTTCGACAGAGTTATTATCTGGTGCCGTGCATTCGGTGTTCTATTTGCTACAGGAGAATTTCCAAACTTAGACTAAATTGAAAGATGAATGTCATAGTTCTATTGTCGCATGCTTCGTCAAAAGAACTGAAAGATAAGCATTTTCTCTCATATGGTACTTCTTGAAATTACGACACGCTTAATTCATTTCGGTATTAGATCAGTAATTCTCCTTTAAAAAGTTAAAGGCTATCTCAACGCATGAGATAGCCTAATTTTTTATCTATAGACCTTGCCTATGCTAATCTAACTGGCTTCATCACTTACACTCATCTGACGAAGAATTGATATCTGTTCTGTCAATAGACCTAAGAAAAAGAAAATCAGTCCCGAAAGTATTGAAAGTAAAGCACCTGAAGACACACCGCCACCACGCAGGACAATGGGTGTCCCCCATATTACACCAACCGCTAAAAAGAAAAACGCCAGTGGTAAAAATATTTTCATTGGATTAAATAGTAAAACAATGTTAAAAATTTCCTTAACAGTTTCAAGTGCTGTTAAGGCATTAATAGTACTCTCTCCTGCCAAGCGTTCTTTAATCCTGATAGGTCTTTCCAAAACTAAATGCCGCTGGCTAATAAAAGTCAACAAAATAACATCACTAAATGACATAGAGTCTGGACAAAGTTGAATATGTTTTTGCGCTAACTTTGTATCATAAATTTTCATACCAGAATTAATATCGTAAATATCATTAGGTACTAAAAATCTTGCAATTCTCCTAATTATAGATTTACCAAGCCCTCTATACCAACTTGCATTTTTATGCCCCTTACGACTCCCTACAATCATATCTGCATCAGTAGCTTTGATTTCTTGTAGAAGCATTTCAACATCTTCTAAATAGTGTTGACCATCGGCATCAATCGTTACGGTATATTTAGTCTTACTGGCACGTATTCCAGATTTTAGTGCCCCACCATAGCCTCGATTTACTTTATGATTAACAAAAGTATAGCCTTCCGTACCAACCAAAGACTCTAAAAATTCTTTCGAATTGTCCTTGGAACCATCGTTAACAATAACTAACTCCCAATCGTGCTTATGGCAAAAACTAATTACTTCAGGAATATACGAAGGAAGGGTTTCTCCTTCGTTATAAGCTGGCATTGCTACTGTAAGTTCTTTCATTCTCTTTATAGTCTACTTCAAAAATACGATAGATGCACTATGTTGCACTTTAAATGCACTATGTTGCACTTTAAATAGTATTTTGAATTTCTCCTCGTTAAACAGCTTTAAAGAATCAAATCATATCAAGAAATACTGTCATAACCCTATAAGGCACAGCAAATGGGTGCATCCCGCTATAGGTTGAAGGAATTTCTAAGCTAAACATTAGATTATTTCATTTATCAGGGATACACCCCTAGCAAATCATTATAGCGCTCCACACTCAATAGAGTCTCTCACTGATATATTTTCTTCACCAACTAATAAAAATACAAAAAAGCACTTGATTTATGCATAAGAATACACTTATCATCTTGTTTTTATCCTACTTAGGGGATTTTTATGAATATAGAGCGTATACAAGCACTTCAAGGTTCGGATTACCTAGCAATCAATGAGTTAAACTCACAAGCATTTTTAGCCCTCATTGATACTGCAATGGAACTTAAACAACTGCTCAAGGCAAAAGAAAAGCATGCTTTTCTTGAAGGACAAAGCCTTGCAATGATTTTTGAAAAACCATCTTTGCGAACACGAAGCACCTTTGACCTTGCCATGTTTCAACTGGGTGGTCACGCCGTATATTTAGCACAACAAGAAATCCGCTTAGGTGCCAGAGAAAGTATTCGAGATGTAGCTTCAAACTTAGAACGTTGGTTTGATGGGATTATGGCACGTACTTTTGAACATAACACTGTTGTCGAACTAGCTAAGCATAGTACTGTTCCTGTTATCAATGGCTTGACTGATTTAGTCCATCCTTGTCAACTTTTGGCAGACTATCTAGCCCTCAAAGAAACCTTTGGAGACCTTGAAGGCATCAAACTTGTATTTGTAGGGGATGGTAACAATGTTGCTAACTCACATATAAATGCAGCTGCACTTACTGGTGTTCACTTAACCATCGCTTGTCCAAAAGATTATGTTCCAGATGCAGATATTCTAAAATCAGCTCAGTTACTTAATCCAAATATCAGCGTGGCACATGACCCAAGAGCTGCAATCCAAGGTGCGGATGCTATCTACACTGATGTTTGGACGTCTATGGGGCAAGAAGAAGAGACTGAAAAACGCCTGAAAGATTTTGCAGGTTACACAATCACGACTGACTGGTTGGATGACCTTAGCGACAGAGGTGTCTTTATGCATGACTTACCAGCACACTATGGCGAAGAATGTACTGAAGACGTTTTATATGACAAACGTAGCATTGCCTTTGACCAAGCTGAAAATCGATTACATGCCCATAAAGCTATTTTGTATCAATTATTAGGCTAAAATTTTTTTAGTTAAGCTCAAAGTTACTTATGCGGTAGACCCTCTATATACTGCATATGATGCTAATTAGCCCGTTCGATTATTTTAAGCTTCAAACAATCTGATGGGCTAAACCTAATTAATTCGATGCACCAAACTTTAAGAAGTAAATTCATTCTATCTTTAAATACATCTCTATTTACTTCGCAACTTTCTCACCCTTTCACATCCTCAAATACAAGTTATAAAAGAGTTAAGGGAGTCGATCATCCTTATGAATAAAATAAAAGTTGGCATACTTGGTGCAAGTGGTTACGGCGGTGGCGAACTTCTACGCCGTTTACTTGTACACCCACATGTTGAAGTTGTTGGCATTGATTCACGTCAGTACCTAGGTAAGACTGTGGCTGAGTGCTGGCCACAACTCGTGGGCTTTGCTGAGTACCTTCGTTTTGAAGATAGCGATACCGTCATAGACAAGTGTGAGGTTCTTTTTTCAGCAGCGCCTCATGCTACAGCTACCACTACTGTAAAATCAGCTATCGATAAAGGTAAAAAGGTTCTAGATTTATCAGCAGATTTTAGGCTGAAGCCACACCTTTTTGAAGAGTGGTACGGTACAACACATCCACATCCAGAACTTTGTGCTGAAGCTGTCTACGGTTTAAGTGAGTTTCATCGTGAGGAAATTCGGGGCTCGAGCCTAGTCGCTGTCCCTGGCTGCAACAGCACTACTGCTAACTTCGCAATCGCACCGTTTGCCGCACACAACCTTTTAGGTGATAATATCGTCATCCACTGCATCACAGGAATATCAGGTGCGGGTCGCTCTGCCAAAGTCAACAACCTTTACAGCGAGGTAAACGAAAATTATGTGCCTTATTCACTTGCTGGTACGCACCGTCATACTCAAGAAATCGAAGATTTAATAGGTCGTGTTGAGTCTATCGACGATAAAGCTCAAGTATTAAATAACCTTAAGACTCACAGCGACTTTAGGCCTGGTCAGGTTAGCTTCAACCCTTACCGTGTACCCATGACACGCTGCGAGATGGCAAGCGTGTATGTGCGTCCTGAACAGTCTATAAGTACAAAAAGCATCATGGAATTACTGCATAATTTTTATGAAAATGAGCCTCTTATTGTGGTTCAAGATGCCCTCCCACAAAGCAAAGCAGTTGCAGGAACTGACCGTGTAATTGTCTCTGCAAAGGTAGACGAGCGTACGGGTCATATTGTCGTGCTATCAACTCTGGATAATATGGGTAAAGGCGCTGCTGGTCAAGCAGTACAAAACTTTAATATTATGCATAATTTTGATGAACATTTAGGTCTATCTCTACAGGCGGTTTGGCCATGAAATTTCCAGTTGGTTTTCAAGGTATTGGCGCAGCAACAGGTATGAAAGCGTCAGGTTCTCCTGACCTTGCCGTGATTTACTCACGCTACAACTTGAGCTGGGCCATGAGTACTACCCAAAACGCACTCAAAGCACCCTTCATACTCCGTAATCGCTCACGTTACAGCTCAGAGCAGCCTATTCGTGCTATTGGCATCAATAGTGGTGTAGCAAACTGTCTCACTGGTGACCAAGGTTTTATTGACAATGATGATTTTGTAGCCATTATTGGTAACGTATTGAATTTAAGAGCACAAGATGTACTTACAGCTAGCACTGGTGTACTCGGTGAACGATTACCGGTTGAAAAAATCCGTGCAGCCCTACCTGATCTTACTGCAAGTATGTCTGTTGATGTCGGTCCAGTTGCTCAAGCCATCTTGACAACTGATAGTTGTACCAAGCAAGTAGCAACCAACTTGCGTGGTGGCGCACGGATTGTGGGTGTTGCCAAAGGGTCTGGTCAGGTCCATCCAAATATGGCAACCATGCTCGCATTTATCATGACTGATGCAAATATTCCTCAGCACAGATTACGTGAAATGTGGCCAAATATTGTCGATCAGAGCTTTAATCAAATTACAGTAGATGGAGACACTTCACCTAATGACACTGCTTTACTAATGTCTAGTGGGCGTCAACACGCCGAAGAAGACGAATTTGAAGAAGGTTTGTTGCGCATCTGTGAAAAACTATCACAGAAAATAGCGCAGGACGGAGAGGGCTCGAGCAAACTCCTAACCGTCAACATACGTAATGCACGCAGTCCAGAAGATGCCCGAAAAGCAGCACGAAGTGTCGTTAGTAGCTCACTGGTCAAAGCTGCAATCTATGGCAATGACCCACACTGGGGCAGAATCTTAAGTGCAATCGGTGCAGCAAATCTAGTCTATAGTTTTGCAAATGTAACAGTGAAAATTCAGGGTATCCAAGTCTATAATGGTGCACCTACCAACTTTGATATTGAAACTTTATCTGCCAAAATGGCAAAGGAAGAAGTGATTATAGATATCGACTTTAATGGTGGAGAGGCCAATAGTACAGCTTGGGGCTGCGACCTTACGCCACAATATGTCCGCATCAATTCAGACTTTCATACTTAGTCTAATTTCTTAAATACTCTAACGAAGGCACCTTTAAAAGATGAAACACGCATTGCATCAAGAAAAATCACAAACAGGCTTTACCTTAATTGAACTACTCATCGTTATTGCAATCATTGGCATTTTAGCAACAATTCTAATCCCCAACTTATTAAGTGCTCGAAAACGCGCATACGACACGAATGCTCAAGCATATCTGCGTCAAGTTGGAATTCAAGCAGAAGCCTACTACATGGATAATGAGACTTATCCTGCCAATTTCTCAGCCCTAGCCTTACCTGCATATGGGATTGATCCAAATCCAACAAATCTGACACTTGGAGTCGGTACAAATGGTGACGCAACAACCTATCTATTTTGTGCTAAGCATGATGCAAGCGATAAGGTTTTTGAAATTTCTCCTGATGTGGGTATTCAATTAGACTCTGGCAGTTGTCCATAAAGTTCACTTTTTGATTTAAATATCCCTGCGTTAAATGAACAGCATCGCAGCAAGCTGACGATGTATCGATATGAAATCTTGTGACTTAGAGTCACATCGATTCTGAAACTCTAATTCGAAGCAAGCGTCGAGGAATTCATCATCCTGCAAGTTCATTATTAAAGTGTCCCATTTTAGATTGAAGGAATATCTAAAGATTATTTCGTTTACTAGAGACGCACTTTGAAAGTTTTTGAAAAGCACAAAATTCAACCTTGGATAGGACGCACACTTAAACCGCACACTTAAAAAAGTATAAACTAGCGCTATGTCAGCACAACTTCATTTTTTAGGAACAAGTGATGCCAAAGGCGTGCCCCGCTGGTGGTGTACTTGTAGCGTTTGTAATGAAGCAAGAACAACTGGTAGAAATTGTAGAAGGCGTGCTTCAGCACTTATTAGTTACAACAACGATATTACAAAACAAAGTGAGCAAGTATTGATTGATGCTTCACCTGAAATACGTGAACAATTAAGTACTCTTACTAATAAACATATCGATAGTGTGTTAATTAGCCATCCTCATAATGACCATATTTCTGGATTAGCAGATATAGCCATGTGGAGCCATTATTTGAATGAACAACAAGGAAATTTTGTTTGCCCACTTTACAGTCCAAGAGATGTGATCCAAGTACTTGAAACACGCTTTGGCTTTTTAAAAGACAAGGCTAATTTCCCATTTATACATATTGAATCTTTAAATGAGCCCTTAGCTGGCTATGAAGTACAAGCTATAGAAGTACCTCACGGTGCTAATGGTTCATCTTATGCTTTTTTATTCACTAGTGTCTCAACGAAAAAACGTTGGGCTTATATGTCTGACTGTATTGATTTAACAGACCTTGAACCTTGGTACAAACTTGATTTACTAATACTAGGGGCTAGTTTCTATAAAGAGAATCAGCCACTAGAAGGTCGCAGTGTTTACGATGTTTTAGAGGCAACCGCTTTAAGTCAACAACTCAGAGCTAAACGAACGATTTTGACACATATGGGACATGGCGTGGATAGACGGAAGAAAGCACCTGCTTCAGTGAGTTATGCTTATGATGGTTTAGTCATAGACTTACCGTAATAACTGTGATTACATTTACCTAATGAACTCTGTCAATAGAGCCGTACTCATCCTTAACTATAAAGACCCAGCTATCGAATGGATAAATCAGGTCTTTCCTGAGTTTCCTGTCTTATTACAAGAAGTTAATAAAGACAGAACGGCTTACTTAACATCAAACAAAGCTGCCGAAACAGAAGAATCAATCAACAAATGGCTCAAGAAAAATTTCAAATCCCTCTTTGAAGAAGAGCTTGCTAGTTGGTGTACCGATACTGACCTATGGCCTTCAACAAGTAGCTTCAAAACCTTTAACAGCTGGTTTAGTATTGAATATCATTCTGTCGTTTTTGATACACTCCAAAATCCAATAGTGAGAGAAACTTTTTAATGCTCGAGCTACATGCTATATACAAACATTTTGATACGGTTAAAGCCGTCAACAACGTAAGCCTCTCTTTAGCTGAAGGCGAAGTCATTAGTCTTTTAGGTCCTAGTGGTTGTGGCAAAAGTACGCTATTGCGGCTTATTGCTGGTTTAGAAACTCCAACAAAGGGGCAGTTGCATTTAGAAGGCCAAGACATAACAACTGTCAGTCCCCAAAACCGTGGCTTTGGTATGGTCTTTCAGGACTATGCGCTATTTCCCCACTTAAACGTTGCTAAAAATATTGGTTATGGACTTGTCGAAAAAGCTTGGAGTAAAGCAGAGCAAAAACAGCGAGTTTCAGAGTTGCTCGAGCTTGTTAATCTAAACGGATACGAAACTAGGCGCATCCATCAGCTGTCTGGTGGTGAGCAGCAACGTGTTGCCTTGGCTCGAGCCCTCGCCCCAAAACCAAAACTACTGTTGCTAGATGAACCTCTATCAAATTTAGATATGGCACTGCGAGATAGCCTTTTAACTGACGTAAAAGCCATCCTCAATCACCTAAACATGACTGCTGTCTACGTAACCCACGACCAACAAGAAGCGTTTAAACTAGGTGGGCGAATTGCCGTTATGCGTTCTGGAGAAATCGAACAACTCACTGCAGCAAAAACTCTCTATGCTCAGCCTAAAAACTACTGGCTTGCAGATTTCTTCGGTCATGCTAATCTGTACCTAACCACAGATACCTTAACAACCGTAGCAAAAAGCAGTGCTAACTTTTTCTTGTTACGCAGCGATTTATGTTCTTTACATCAATCACAAGCTACAGCTCAAGATTTTAAAGTAAAGATACTATCTCAAGAACTCATCGCAGATAGTCATTACCTAGAGCTTTTTGTAGAAGCATTAAATATAACTGTTATGTGGCAAGGTTATGAACGTGAATTACTATCTTTAAACCCAAACGAAAATCAAGATATCTACCTAAATATTCCCCATAAAGCATGGATTGGCTTAAAGGAGTGAAAACACTCATCCTTGCTGGTGGTGAAGTCCACATCACCCAAAGGCTTATTAATCAATTAGCAGATATAGAGCTAGTTATTGCTGCTGATTCTGGTATTCGCCATGCCAAAGCACTGTCAGTCACACCAAATTTGCTTGTAGGCGATTTTGATTCGATAAGTGCTGAAGACCTAAAGCTATATGAACCTGTTCCAAGAGTTACACACCAACCTGAAAAGGATGATTTAGATTTAGAGTTAGCGATTCAGGAGGCTCGAGCTCAGGGCGCAACCGACCTAAGTTTAGTTGGTGCTACTGGCTCACGACTTGACCAAAGCTTAGCAGCCATAATGATTGCAGCAAGACACAAAGCTACATTTAAACGTGTGCGGCTATATACAGGCAAACAAGACCTAGAGATTTTACAAGCAAATGAATCAATTGAACTTTCAAATACTACGCTCAACATATTTAGCTTACTAAGTTTAGTCCCTGAAAGTATCCTAAGTATAAGCAATGCAAAATACCCGCTAGATCAAGCTACTCTTAAATTTGGCACTGGTTTAGGTATTTCAAATGAAGTGTTGGCAGCTGAGAAGGCAGAAATAACCATTCATTCTGGACTATGTTTACTGGTTATAGAACTAGGCCTTTAGATGCGTCCTTATCAACTGGGTTAATCTCATGATTAATTTAGATATTCATTCAACCTTCAGCGAGACAGACCCGTAAATAACAAGTCTTTCATGTACATGCTCTAATATTAGGTACATAAGTGATACTCCATCAATCTGGTCACTTATCTAGTTTCAATTTTATACCTTAGTTCGAATAATATTTCGAGATATCAAAGTGTAGCTTGTAACTAAAAGGTGCAGAAATCTGCATAATACCTAATCAAATTCTAGCTATAATGAATTGCATACTATGACTATTCCCAAACTAGCTTTTAATCTCCTTTTTGCATTCCTGACGCTCACATTTTTCAATGCTTGTAATACGACTCCACAAGTAGTGCTCGAGCTAACCCAACCGACTAACAACCTAACCGTAGCAACCGATAACATTCTCGTAAGTGGAACGATTAGCAATGCAACTGACCTCAACTACACACTAAATGGTGGCACAGAACAAACTTTAGAGGTTTCAGAAGCCACATTTGCCTTTAACATCACTCTACGTGAAGGCGCCAATACATTGGTGGTCACAGGCAGCAATGGCGCAACACAACAATCCATAACACGCAATATCACTTACACAAAACCACCCGAAGTAGAACTGCGAATCATTCAACCTGCCAACGATATAACGGTAAGTAACGATAGCTTGACCGTTGAAGGCATCGCTCGACAAACCGATAAACTGAGTTATCGTTTAAATGCTGCTGCGCCAGTTATAGTTAACATTGCTAGAGAAGCTTATAGTTTTACAGTAAATCTGCGTGCAGGTGAAAACACAATCGAAATCACTGCAGAAAATGCAGGTGGCAGCGCCAAGCTTACACGTAAAATAACCCTTAGTGACAGCAAAAAAGCCTACAACGCAAGCACTACTGAGGCTTCACCAAGCTTTATAAGACCTGAGACAGGCACAGGTCTAACCGATGTCCAACGTACTGTTAAGTACCACCTTTTTAGCTATATAGCCCTTTCAAACAGCTATCATGAAATTCTTAGTGAACAAAACTTTGATGGTTACTTACACCTTTACGAAACAGAGTTTGATCCAAATGAACCTACAAAAAACCTAATTGCTCAAAATGATGATTCTGCTTCTTTTAGCGAAACTACTGGTGGAACTTCTCGCATAAGAACATTCTTAACAGAAGGTAAGACCTACATTATTGTAACCAGTGCCTGTGGTTCTATAGATGCTAAGTGTGGCTCTAGCACTGGTAACTTTAGCAATCGTGTTACCGAAAATGTACCCGCACCGCCACCAGACTTCAAATTACCAACACCTGACAATAGTCGCTACAACATCACCTTGCGTTTTGCAGAAGATGAGATTACACAGTCTCTTACACCTGCACAAAAAGCTGTCTTTGCAGAAGCAGTTTCCTTTTGGGAAGAAATCATCACCGAAGATATAGAAAACTATAGCAATGGAAAAATCATCTATCACGCAGATTATGTGATTTCAGATACAGGTGCTGTCTCTGGTATTTTTGACGATATTCTTATTGACATTAAATTCTCAGACCTTGGCGGCCCAGGTGACCTACTAGGACAAGCTGCCCCACGAATAACACGCAATGAAGGCCCAGACGCACCACTAACTGTTTGGGGCATGATGGAATTTGACATTAGCGAGTTTGAACCTTCAGGCTTTTTTGAAAATACTCAAGCCTATAAAGAAGTACTTATCCATGAAATGGCACATGTCTTAGGCATAGGTACTCTCTGGACAGATACTAATTTAGTCGATGATAATTACGACTCAAACCCTCCTAGAGTGCCTGGTGGCTTAGCTAATCCTAACTATAACCCTGGCTTTACAGGTCCAAAAACAGTCTTGGAATACAATAAACTTCTCACCTCTATTGGTGAAGCAGGCAACGCCAAAGTTGTACCCATTGCCAATTCTGGTGGACCAGGTAACTATAACGGTCACTGGCGTGAACTGGTTTTTGGTAATGAGCTCATGACACCTTTTGCAGAAGGCTTAGAAGATTTATCGCTTATGACTGTTGCTAGCCTTGATGACCTTGGCTATACGGTCAATACCAAAGCCTCAGTTATAGCCAGCGACTATAAACTTCCACCACCACCAATTGCAGGACAACTCAAGCAAACTAAGCCAAATAACATCACTTACAATGAACTTAGCGATTTTGCAGCAGCAAAAGATTCAATCAAAGCAGAAGTCACCGCACTCGTACAAAGCGTTGATTTAAAACTAAACGATATTCCAAATTCTTCGAGTGGTTGCGATGTAGCTGACTATGCTGGTTTTACAACTGGTTCAATCGCTTTTGTACGTCGTGGCGGTTGCCTCTTTAGTGAAAAAATTGATCTTGCAGTTGCCAATGGTGCTTCGGCTATTTTAATCATGAACCAAGGTGACGCTGCTGACCGTAGAGCTGTTTTTGGCATTGGTGGTCTAACAAGTGAAACCAAAATTCCTGTTATGTCGATTAGTTATGATTTAGGCGTTACGCTTTCTAGTGTAAGTGGGCTCGAGCTATACGTAAATTCTGGCGTAAAAACCAGTCGCTCTACCCTTAGTACCCAATCACCTAGTGCCCAAGCACTAAACCCCGGCTTTGAAATCATCTCAGGCCCTATTGGTACCATGTTACCTGATGGCACAATCACCCTAAATAAGAAGAACTAGTGCTTAAAAAAGATTCACAGCCTCTATTAAGGCAATCAAACTTGTTGCTAGGTCAAGTTAAATACAGTAAAGGTCTAATTCACTGTCTATCTTTATATTATGAAAACATTAATACGTAATACTAAATCGATGCGTACTAACCTAACACTTTTACTAATAGCTTTTACTTTAATTCTAACTACTGTCAGCTTTGCCCAAAGACCAACCGTTGGAGGTCCAGCAAATGATTTCACTCTAGTTAATGCTACAGGTGAAGTTATATCACTCAGTGACCTACAGGGCACCCCAGTCATCCTAAACTTTTGGGCAACTTGGTGTGTTCCTTGTCGTGAAGAACTACCTTTTTTCCAAACAACCTACGATGAAATCAATGGTGTTTCTGAAACACATGAAATGTCAAATGAAATGTCTGAAAGCACGTCAGAGAAAACAACAGCATCTGCCGAAGAAGCTGAATCAAGCCAAGATGCTACTGTAAGTACTGATACTACGAGAAGTACTGATACTACGAGAAGTACTGATACTACGAGAAGTACTGATACTACGAGTGAAAATGCTGATAATACTATGTCAGATACAATTGAAGTATCTGAAGAGCCAGCCAAAAAACTTCACTTTGTTATCGTGAATAACAATGAAGATGGGGAAAAAGCAACTGCATTTCTAGAAGAAATCAATATAACCTTGACCTCACTCATTGATGCAACTAAAGATGAACGTACAGCATTGGCTGATGCTGGCACTGAGTTAGACAAGACTATAGATGTTGTGAAAAACTACCGAGTTCGTGGCATGCCAACGACCTTTTATATCGATGCCGATGGCATTATTCAGGTGATTAAACAAGGTCTAATTACGCCACAAAGTATGCAACAAGACTTAGCTAAAATTGGTATAGATTGGCAACCTGTTATCGAGGAAGATAACGATAGCTAGAACTTCAATATAATCACCATTAACTAAAAAAGCCTCTGACGAATATTCAGCTATTCATCAGAGGCTTTAATTTTTGTTAGACGTAAAGTAATTCTTTGTAGAGTGATTCTTTAAGGCACAGCAATAGGAAAGCTATCTCGTATATTTTGCAAACTCAATTTATACTGCTCTTCTGGAAGAAGTGCATTTGCAAATGGTCCAACAAAGAGCTTGGTTACGCCTGTTGGTGAAGTACTATCGTAAACCTGATAGCCTAATTGCTGTAACTTATAAACCAATTGCCCTGCTAAATCTATGCGTGAAAAAGCACCAACTTGCAGGTAACTACTGCCTGAATTTACAGGTTGCGTAGGTTGGGTAGGTGCATTCACCGTTGACGTGTTGCCTTGGCTTAGGTTTGCGACTTGATTTGCTAGTGAATTGTGCGAATTTTCCAAGGCCGCAATACGGTTTTGCGCATCTGTGTTGAGTAGCTCGAGCTGTCTAATACGTGCGTCTAATTGTTGAATCTGAAAATCGTAGTTCACAGCATTATTTACAGCAATTCCTTGCTGCGTATAATTTTGTTGAATTGGTGTAGTTTGACTTGCATTGATAGCTCTTGCACTATTGTCTGTCGGTAGCCCTGTATAAGGAACTAACGGTTGAATATTAATTGTTCTACCGCTGTAATCTGAATAATCTTGTGCAAAGCTAACAGACACACAGAATAGAAGCGCCATCCCCAAGACCATCTTTTTAACGTGCTTCATAAGCATCCGCCTCTCAAAAACTAAATTAATTGGCTTATAGTGGTAGCAATTGTTAGAACTACATGCATCGACAATCAACCTAGTACTTGTTGAGAGCATAAAGCAAAAAACATCTCAGAGACGTTAAGTTTTCTATATGTTTGACTAAGACCACCTTCAAAATCAGTAGAAATGAGTTAGACTATAGCTATAGGGATATGTAAATATCTTTCAAATTACCCTAAAGGAGTAAAGCAAAATGTGTGGACGTATGGTGCAAAGCAAAAGCCCAAAAAATTTACAAGCTATACTTAATTTTAAAGATAATCCAGAAATGAGCTTTACACCACGTTATAACATCGCGCCTACTGCTGAAATTATTGCAGTCCGACAAAAAGAAGAAGAGCGTGAACTTAGCTATTTTCACTGGGGCTTAATTCCTATGTGGGCAAGAGACCGGAACTTCTCAACCCAAACCTTTAATGCTCGTTCAGAAACTCTTGCAGAAAAAGCCTCTTTTAAGGAAGCTTTCAAAAGAAGGCGTTGCCTAATTCCTGTTGATGGCTTTTACGAATGGCAGCAAGGACCTAGTTCTAAGAACAAAGTACCTTTTTACTTTCAAAAGGAAAGCGAAGAACCGATTGTCTTTGCAGGACTTTGGGAGTTCTGGCGAGATGCCAATAACCCTGAAGCACCACCCATCGAAAGCTGCACTATTGTAACAACTGCAGCAAATAGCTTTATGCAAAGCTTCCATCACCGCATGCCTGTCATGTTGGCCAAAGAAGATTGGCAACTATGGCTTGATCCCAACTTCGAAGATATTGCAACTTTAGAAAGACTCCTCAAGCCAAGAGAATCTCTAAGCATAAGTGCGCATCCTGTGAGTTCAGCAGTTGGCAATACTCGCAACGACTCACCTGATATGACCAAGCCTATTGCATCACAACCCTCTCTATTTTAAATATAGAAAATCTTTGTTTTTTGTTAGTCAGTCGGAATTTGTGCTAGATCAGAATCATCTTGTTTTTCTTCTACATCGCTATCATCTTTAGGACTAGATAGTGTTAAATTGTATAACCCTGTCTTTTTATCTGCATCTACATAACTTGTGACACCAATTTCATAGGTACCAGCAGGCACTTCTACAAATAGTTGTGCATCCGTCCCTGATTCCTCACTGGCATCATCGTTCTCTGCTACAACATGTCCTGAACTATCGTATAAATATAAATAAGCATCAAAGGCTTTTGAACGAAGATCTATGATTACTTCCGTAGCTTCTGTCACAACAAAAGCGTAACTATCTACAAAACGGCGATTAATCCGGCGATCATTCATAGAAAGCAAGCTTAAGAAATCATCACCAACTACAACATTCTTCTGAAAGCTAAGTTCAAGTGTTTCAACATCTAGTTTATAAAGATTGAAGTTATCTTCGCTTTCCTTTTTACCTACACTACCATCGTCAAAAATTGCTGCACGCAGGCTATAACTACCTGCTTTAAGTTGCTCAATCAAAGGATTACCACGAATACTTGAATCCGCAATCAACTGGTCTTTATTATCAAAAAGTAATAAACGCCCTTCGTAATCCTCAACAAAGAGATTGAACGATAGCGTTTCAGTATCATCGAGATCAAATGTAAATTCATCAAAACGCAAGGCTAAAGTGTCGTCTTTTTTGTCACCCTCACCAAAACTAGCATACGTATTTTGAGATAACTGAAGAACACCACCCTCTTGTACAACTAACTTCTCTGCGAAAATACTATATAGTCCCAAAGATTGCTGACCCACACCACTCAAAACAACCATATAACGACCTGTTTGCTGTAACCGCATACGCAAAGCAGCATCTTGTGAAGGAGAATCTTGATTAACTTCCTCATTGTCCTGTTGATCTAACTTAGCATCGTCATTAATTGCATATAAATTACCATCTGGCGAATATACAGTTAAAAAGCTGTCAAACTCTGAACGCACACGAATCTCGATTGCTTCGCCTGCCTCGCCAACAAACTGCCAAATATCTAAGTAAGAGGCATCTCGAAAGTTTTGACCATCACCTGGACCAAGCTCACCCGCTGAAACCGCATTTAGATTTAATTCAGGTGAATTAAGTAGAAGGTAATTAGGAGGGTTTGGACGACGCAACTCTGCGTCATTCCCATAAAAATCTACAGGACGCAAATCAGTGAGTTGAAGATCGTTAAAGGATTGCTCGAGCAGACTTGATGCATCTAGCTCAGCGCTATCTAATTTAACTTCATCTAATTCAACTTCATCTATTTGAATAGACTCAGTCTCAAAAAAGACTTCTCCAATAACTTCCGCTGAAACATCTATACGCTCTTGCCCTTGTTCAATTTCCATATCTGAACTAGAAACTTGCTCAGACAAATCTGAAGTATTTGTCTGCTCTTGAGCAATAACTATTGAGAATTGAAAAAATAGTAAAAGGCATACTATATAAAGGCAGTGTTTCATATACCTATATAGTATGCCTTTTTTAGGTGTCATTTGTCTTTCACGTTACAACACCTATTATTATTACTTACTTTATTGTTTAAGACTATTCCTTAAACTTATACCTATACGGAGTCCAAAAATATCCTTAATAAACTAACCCGCAAAAAGCGTCAGGTGCTCAACCATATTCCGCTTTACACTTGGAATTTTACAAGAGTTGGTACTGTGACTTTATGAACGATTTAAGCAGAATTGGTATTAGCCTTAAGTATTCGTTTTCTCTTTCTGTCAACTATAGTTCTAAAAAACATCAATGCGTTTTTAGTTATCAAGAACCTTATACTGCAATTTTCACAACATCAGCAACTTCTTGTGCGATGCGCTCAATCATAGCTTGCTCTTTCCCCTCAACCATGACCCGAACCAGTGCTTCAGTTCCACTTGGGCGTAAATTGATGCGCCCTAGTCCTGCAAGTTCTGCTTCTGCTTCTAGAATCTTAGCTTGTACTTGCTCGAGCCCCGCAATATTATGCTTTAATTCGGCTGGCACACGTACATTTACGAGTGTTTGTGGGAACAATGGGATGTCATCTACCCATTCTTCTAAAAACTTGCCTGATTCTTTGACTGATTTGAGGACTTGTACTGCATTGAGCATGCCATCGCCTGTTGGAGCGATATCTAGATAAAGAATATGCCCAGATTGCTCTCCACCGAGCAACAACCCTTTTTCAAGGAGCATTTCTTTAACATATCGGTCGCCCACATCAGCACGATCAAACTTCAGACCATGCTCTTTGATGTATAGTTCAGAGCCCATATTGCCCATAAGCGTCGAAACTACAGCAGATTCTTTACGTGTTATGCCACAAATCGCTAAAATGTGATCCCCAGTGACCATACGGCCTTTAGAATCTACTAAAAGTGATCTATCTGCGTCACCATCAAAGCAAATACCAAGATCCATGTCTTTTTCAACTACAAAAGCTTGTAAAGACTCTGGGTGGGTAGACCCACAATTAACATTGATATTCAAGCCATCTGGTTCAGCATGCAGCACTTCAATCGAAGCACCAAGAGCTTTAAAAAGCTCAGGTGCCAGCGCATAAGCAGCACCATTTGCACAATCAAGCGCAATTCGCATACCACTTAAATCAGGCGAATGCTTTTTAAGATACGCTATATACTCAGCAGCACCATCTGCATAGCTCTCAGAGATGCCAATATCACTACCTGTTACTTCAGGTAAATCGTCAAGTTTATCTAGCATTGCTTCAATTGCTATTTCAACCTCATCAGCTAGTTTCTCACCTTTGTTATTGAACAGCTTAATGCCATTATCTCCAAAAGGATTATGTGATGCACTAATAACCACACCTGCATCTGCAGATAAATGTTGGCATAAAAAAGATACCCCAGGCGTCGGAATGACACCAACATCTAGTACTTTTGCGCCTCTAGAGGTTAATCCAGCAGCCATAGCATGCTTGAGCATATCCCCAGACTGTCGTGTATCCATACCAATTAAAAAGGTTGCACCACGTTTCTCAGACAAAACTTCAGCCGTTGCTGCACCTAATTTAAAGACAAAGGCAGCACTCATCGACTTTACGCCTGCAACACCGCGTACACCATCAGTTCCAAAATACGATCTCTTCATAACCCGTATTTTAGGGTTTAAGCATTACCAAGTTGTCACGGTAGAGTCATCAAATCTAAGAAAATCGTTAGTATAAAGACATTATGAAATTATGTATTTTTAGAGCGACCTGTATATTAGACTCTCCTTCTTTTTGATGAGGCATAAACCCTGCTTCATAAGTAGTCTAAGTTTAGAAAATGAAACTAAGAAAGAGAAAACGAGGGAAATCATGTCTAAAAATTCAATGTACCTTTTAGGAATTATCCTAATTACCATAGGTCTAAGTGCCTTGCTCACGAGAAAAGGGGGAGAAAGGTTTAATCAAGCTATAGAGGTGGGCAATTCTATTTCTCTAAATGTAAAAACAAGTAGCGGAAATATCGATATTAGTAAGAGCAATAGTGGTGAATTGCGAATTGATACCGATGTCAAGGTTCGGAGTTTTATTCCTTTTGAAGCTGGACGTATTACCAAACGTATCAAAAACAACCCACCTATTGAGCAAAATGGTAATCAAGTCACGATTGGTGATATGAGCAAGTATAGATTTGGACCAAGTTTGTTTCGCTCTATTAGCATTGACTATGATATTAAAACGCCATTTGAGACGGAGGTGGAACTGCGCTCGAGCTCCGGCAACCAGACCGTCAAAGACATCGCTGGACCTATCACCTCAAACCTATCTTCAGGCAACATCAACCTAAAAAATATCCTTGAAGATATCAAGGCAGATCTAAGCAGCGGTAACCTCACAATTGATGAGGCAGAAGGTAACTTAAACATAACGCTGAGCAGCGGAGACATCAAACTCAACGACATAACAGGTAATATCACTACAAAACAAAGCTCGGGCAATACCAACCTAAATGATGTTACTGGCAGATTAAACCTAACCACAAGCAGTGGCAACATCACATTAGACTCTGATTTAGTAAATAATACAGATTGGACTTTTAAAACCACTTCAGGAAATGTGGTTTTAGATCTACCCAACGATGCAGATTCTAACGTTGATATCAATATAACCTCTGGCGATATTGACTTTGGAGGCTTTGACTTCACAGGTGAAGAAAGCAATCGTAAAGCAGTTGGCACCATAGGAAAAGCCACCAGTTCTAATGATCTAAAAATCAATACAACCAGTGGCGATGTACGCTTTAATTAGTACGTTTCAATTAGTGGTTATAGCTATTAAGAAAGACCCTTCAATAAGCTAGCCAATAAATAACCGCTCGCCAGCGTCAACCCCTCATCCTCTTTAAGTTCAGCAATTACAGAATCGTAGCGATTAAGTAACTCACCTTCTCTAGCAAGATACCCTTCTAAGGTTTGGGTATCTTGCGATGGCATATCAAGATAACTCTTTGCTATATTATTCATGGCAGTGTACAAATTGACCTGCAAATCACTCATTGCAATACGTTCCCATTTATCTTTGGGCGATAGTCCAGTTAAGTTATCCAATAACCATCCAAAATTGAGTCTTTCAGATAGTGCATAATAATGATTTGCAATAACTGTCAGAACAGCATTCCGCTCACCTGTGATTATGTTCGTTTCTTCTGGACTCATGCTATGCCCTAGATCTGCCAGCACAATCGTACTACCTGCATATTCCATACTCGCTATTTTTGTAGCAACTTCAGGAGAAAACCCATTCTCTATAGCAGTGTCATGACTCTCTTGATATAACGATTTTTCACGTGGACTTAAGTGCGCCACAATATTCTCAAAAAGATAGTTCATTCGAGGATAATATGCTTCGATAATACTTGGCAAAGATTTTTTACTGGTCAAAATGATTGGTACAAGTTCATCGACAGCATTAACAAAAATTTCGATACTCTTATATTTAGCATCACTGCTCGTCGAGCTATCTCGCAAAGCTGCCAAGTACAACTCACTATCTAACAAGTGCATAGCAATAAGCGCAGCACGAACTACATTAAAAGCAGACTCACCAGTATTTGCTTGCATTCTCTGAACAAAATCTATACCTAGTAGATTAATCACTTTGTTGCAAAATTGGGTTGCAATAATTTCCTGTTTAAGTGCATGTTCTTTTATTGCTTTAGGATACTTCTGCTGTAATACTTTAGGAAAATAATCCATTAGGTGATGGCTCAAAGCACTTGCCTCTTCAAGGTTACTTTCTAAAAGCTGTTGATAGAGTTTCATTTTGCTATAAGCTAGCAATATTGCTAGCTCTGGTCTAACTAAACTCTGACCTTCTTCTTGACGAGCCAACAATACTTTTGTACTGGGCAAACCTTCTAACTCAGGATTCAATTCTGTAGTTTTTAGCAAGTCTTTTTGTAAAGCTATAAAACTATCTAAATCTTTCTTACTGCGTCGTTCTGCTAAGGATAATGCTAAAGATTGGCGCAAATTATCCTTCAGTACTAAGTCACTAACTTCGTCAGTCATAGATTCAAGTAATTGGTTTCTAGCTGATGGACTTAACTGACCCTGTTTAACAATATCTTCAAGTAAAATTTTGATGTTAACCTCATGATCAGACATATCCACGCCTGCTGAGTTATCAATTGCATCTGTATTGATTTTACCGCCAGCCAGTGCATATTCGATTCTTGCAGCTTGGCTAAGACCGAGGTTGCCACCTTCACCTATAATTCGTGCATTGAGTTCAGTGGTGTCTATACGAACACCATCATTGCTACTATCACCAATGTCGTTATTACGCTCAAAGGTTGCTTTGACATATGTGCCGATGCCGCCATTCCAAAGAAGGTCTACAGGGGCTTTTAGAATCGCTCTAATTAAGTCTTGTCCACTCATGGTAGCTTCTGTTGTTTTGAGCATGCTTTGGACTTGTGGTGTTAGGGTTATAGATTTTTCAAACCTTGAGTAGATGCCACCTCCCTCGCTTAGGAGTGTGCTTGAGTAGTCCTGCCAGCTCGAGCGTGGCAACTCAAAAAGTCGCTTTCTCTCTTGAAAGCTAGTCTTCGGATCAGGGTCAGGATCCAAAAAGATATGCATGTGGTTAAAGGCAGCCAGTAGTTTAAGATTGTCACTGTGCAACATGCCATTACCAAACACATCTCCAGCCATATCCCCAATACCTACAACAGTAAATGTTTCCTTATGAATATCGATATCAAGTTCTCTGAAGTGGCGCTCAACACAGACCCAAGCACCTCTAGCCGTAATCGCTTCTTTTTTATGGTCATAGCCTTGCGAACCACCCGACGCAAAAGCGTCACCTAACCAGAAGTTATTGGCAGCAGCAGTTTCATTGGCAAGATCACTAAATTTAGCCGTACCTTTATCAGCAGCTACCACCAGATATGGATCTGCTGCATCGTAGATAATTAAGCCTTCTGGGTGAACAGTTTCCCCTTCAACTATATTATCTGTAATATCTAACATACCTTGAATAAATCTGCGGTACTGGACTTGCACATTGGCTTGTTGGGCGTCTCTATCTGCTAGGTTCTTCTTTAAAATAAAGCCACCTTTAGAACCTACAGGCACAATCACAGCATTCTTGGTCATCTGCGTTTTCATCAAGCCTAAAACTTCCGTACGGAAATCATCAGGTCTATCTGACCAACGCAAGCCACCACGTGCAACAGGTCCACCACGCAAGTGAATACCTGCCATTTCAGGATGCCAAACTGAAATTTCTCGGTAAGGTTTTGGTTCTGGAATGCCTTCTAATTCACTTGAAGCCAGTTTCAAACTAATACTTTCTTTATTAGTAAAAAAGTTTGTTCGTAATGTGTTTTCAATAAGCCCAAACATGCCACGCAATAGTTTATCCGCAGTTAAGGAAGGAACTTTTTGTAAGCCATCAAGTAGGGCTTGCTTATCTGCCTCAAAAGCTTTTTTTCGCTCAGCTTTATCTAAATCAAGACTATTATCAAACCGATGTGTAAAAGCATCTACAATGCAACTACTCAATTCAGGGTAAGCAATTAAGGTATCTGTAATAAAGGCACGGCTTACTTCAGGATAAAGTTGAGCGTAATGCATGCGGTAACTTTGTAGAAGTGCGATTTGGCGCATGGTTAAACCGCCGTAGAGTACTAAACGGTTTAAAGGGTCATTACCTTGTTGATTTGTCAGTAGTCCTTCTACTGCTTTGGTAAGGCGCTGGTGTACTGAGGGTGATTCTAGGTTGGTGGAAGGGGATAGCTCGAGCACCTCCCCAGTCAGTGTCTGAACTCTAAATATATCCAAACCTCGCAAAGGCTCAGCACCATCAGGCTTTAAAAAATACGAAATCTGCTCTAAAACCCGCAAGCCCAAATTCTCTAAAGACGGCAACACCTCACTAAGCACAAGGCTCCGTTTTTGATGATAAATTCTAAGATGTGTAGCGCCACCACCATAGCGATCATCGAGCGGATTTAAGCACTCAACATGCACTTTATTATCACCTAAGTGTTCAAAAGCTTCAATATCCTTTAAAGCAATATCAATTGGGGTCATTGCTCGGTAACTATCATCAAAGCGCTCTAAATAACGTTTTACAAGTGGCTTTGCAACTTCACCTTTACGACTAAGTAGCTTTTGCTCAACCAGTTCACGCCAACTACGACTAAGTGCATTCAAATCATTCTCTAAACGAATTGAGTCAATCGCATCAAGCGATTTTTCCGTTTGTAAAAAGAAATGCAAGCGCACTTGTGATTCATCTTCACCAAGCGCTAACTGATAATCTACACGGTCTGCCTGTAAGGTCTTGGTCAAATGGTCTTGTAGTTTCTTGCGTACCTCAGCACTAAAGCGTTCACGAGGCAATAGGAGCATGGCACTAACCATCTTCGAATGTGGATGCGCTCGCAAACGCAAGCGTAAACGCAATTCATCACTACTATCCATGATGTTGCGAATATCACTATGAAGTTCATGTACTGAGGCAGCAAACAAACTCTCTTTTGGAAAGCTATTAAAGTGACTAATGATTTCTTTGTAATCGTGTGAACTTGGTTGGGCTGCATCTTGCTCTAGTACAGCTTCAAGCTTTTTATTAAGTAATGGAATATGCTCAGCTGTTGCAGAAAGGGCTTTTGAACTAAACAAACCTATAAAGCATTCCTGTTGTACCTCACTTGCCAAAATAATTTGATCAAGGCGTGCAGGGCGGTGTAACCTTGCTTCTTGAATATTTTTACTAATAATTAGATTAGACGCTGCTGTAACTGCTTTATACTCTTCAAAATCAAATTGTATATCTTTACAAATACCCAAAGAAATATCACGACTTTGATAGCCTAAAAAGATAAAGTTGTCGGCATCTAACCAAGTTAGAAATTTACTGGCTTCTTCACTTGCTGGGGTTGCCGTTTCACGCATTTGCTGAGCAGCCTCGACAACATATTTACGCATCATGTGGTAATCATCGGTTGCATGTACAAGCTGCTGAAAAACACCTTGAAGCGTCTCAGTAAGGCTAACAAGTCGGTGATCTTCAACTTTTTCAAGTAATGAAATTTGATAGGCCTCTTTGAAACTCGCAGCGTTGGTATTAAACCCTAAAAAGTTACCTGATTCACTGCGTTCTACTGACAAAATAGGGTGAAGCATGTGCTTTAAAACAACAGCTTCATGCCTAAGATTTAGTTTCAGGCTATCAACAACAAAAGGACGGTCTTTGGTTAAGCATTGCAGGATTGTATAAGGGCTTTCCCAACCATGCGATTGAAAGGTAGGGTTGAACAACTTTACTTTAAAATCTTCGCTACCAAACTGCTCGAGCATCTCAATACTATTTAATAGTAAGGCCTGTCGGCTCTCTACATCATGCTCTTCTAGAAAATCAGCAGAGGCTTTAATAAAAAGCTGATCGTGTATATATTGCTTATCTTCATAGGACAACTTGCTGTGTAGCGACATCCGATTACCTTTCGTACTTTAAAACTCACTTTTTCATTAATTCTATTGGCGTATAGCTATTCAAAAGCTGAGCTACTAACAACCTAAGTGTGATTCATCTCATAAAGTGTCTAAATATAAAGAAAAACACACACCTACTTTGGTAAACCTCACAAGCTTAGTGTGCAAAACTTACTAAACTACTTATTAAGGTAAGGCTCTAATACGCTAGTGTTTCAAACTAAGTACACAGTGTATGTTTACTAGCTGACAAAGCTCTGACTTCTTGTCCATTTCAACCAATCATATTGCGACATAGTCAGTTAGCTAGATAATAAAAGCACTACTCTAGAAGCTATAGCTAGTTTATTTCATAGTTTCTCAATTTTCTTGCACTTCTATGGAGGTAGAATATATGTTACGAATAAAAAACATCCTTATGAGTTTATTTATAACTCTCGTTCTTGGGATGCTCAGTAATGGCTTTGCACAAGTCTCAATCATTGAAGAACTTACAGACTTTGTAAAAAATACAAACATTGAGTTTCTTATCAACAATCAGCGTGTAGGTCAACAAATTCCTGTTTATGCTGAAAATCAAGATGTTGGTTTTAGCATTGTGTCGCAAACAAGTGGCTATCACTATCTGTATGTTGTGAGCGGGGAAGGCTCGAGCTCCCTAATCTACCCAAACCAGTTTGAAACCGAAGCTTATATCCAAGCTGGCGTACAAACCAACTTCCCAAACAACAACACCTATCGTCTCATCGCTCAAAACGGACAAGGAAGCGACTTCCATATTGTTTCGATTGTAAGTCCAACACCCTTAACAGGCTTTACAATTGGCTTTACAAATGGCTTCAACATTATTCCCCCACCAACTCAGGTTATTCCAGGTTATCAAGCTGCTGCTATGCGTTACCGTGTTCAGGCATCTACAGAAACTACTTCGAACTGTAACAATAACTGCCTTTTCTTAAGCGCAGCACCTGTTCTTGTTCAGCCACCTGTTTACACACAAACAACTCAAACAACGCAAACAAATGCAATCACTAATACTACGACCACAAATACAGGCGCATTTCAAGGTTTCGCAACTTATCAAGAATACCTAGATAATTACTACGCCCAAAGCGGTACTAGTACTCCAACAGCAGCAGTACAGCCTACCACTACACAAACAACGCAAGCACAATCTCCAACTTATACTTATACAACACCTGCAACCACATACACCACACCAACACCGAATCAGGTAGCAGTTACTACCGCACCCACAACGACTCCAAACTATTCCGTACCAAACTATGCAGCAAATGCCAGTAGCTTCCAAGGCTTTGCCTCTTATCAAGAATACTTAGATAACTATTACGCACAAAATGGTGGTACACAAAATACAAACTCACAAAGTACTAGTCAAGCTACAAACCAAACCTCAAGCTCAATTCAAACAAATACATTCCCGACACTAAACATTGGTACACCAGTAACTGTCTACACAACTCAGATTGGTGCCAATGCGACAACAAATATTGCACCAACTCAACCAATAAACGCAGGCACCTTCCAAGGTTTTGCGTCGTATCAAGATTACCTAAACAATTTCTATAGCCAAAATACAACTGTTGGAAACGCTAGTCCGACTGTTAACAATACCCAAGCACCTGTAGCAACTGATCCATTTGGTGGCTTTGGGTCTTACGAAGCCTACTTAGCCAATTATCAAGCAACTGTTGGTACAATAACCAATAACACTGTTGCAAATAACTACAGCGTTTATAATGTAGTTCCAACTCAAACCACCCAAGCACCAAACTATACAGTGAACTATTCTGTGACACAACAACAACAAAACGGTGGAACGAGTTATACCCAACTAACTCCTCAACCCTATATCCAACCCTATATTCAAACTACTAACAATCAATCACCTATGCTAAATTCTGATTACAATCAGCCAGGCTTATTTGATTTTGAAGTTGGTAGAGAATATACCTTGTTCCAAAGTCTTGGTATTTCTGTTCTTAGTATTCAAGATAATCGTTGCCCTGCAGGCGTGCAATGTATCCAAGCCGGTAATGTCACTGCAAACGTCCAAATTGAATTTGGAGGCGTAAAACGCTCTTTCACGATTACTATTCTTCCAGGTGATGAACCAAGTATCGGTGTAGGCAACTCAAGCCTTCGTTTCATCGGCATAAGTGACTATACTAGCAATGCTTTAAGAGTTAATGTAGCCACACGCTAAAGCAAATCAAAACTATATAAATTAAAAGTGAGGCACCTAATATGCCTCACTTTTTTTAGAGCTTATCTAAACAATTAAAATCAGCAGAACAGAGTCGAATACTCTCAAAAGTCGATATTAGCTAAGCAAAACGATAAACATACACATTCATTTCAATTATCAACATTGTATCTTTTAGATATGCTTATAATTACGGTTTATCAATTATAAAAATTGCTTTAAAATTCCTCTTGGAAGAGGATGGCCAGATAGAAAATCGTTCGTATCTATACTCAAAACATACTGGTGCACAAGTTTCTAGACTGATATTTCTAACGTTATTAGACTAAACTGAAAGATAAATGTCATAATCCTATTATCGAATACTTTGTCAGAAAAACCAAAAGACAAGCACTTTCTAATTTCTGATTCTGCTCAGCATTATGACATTCTTGATTCATTTTGGTATTAGACT
>CALHRJ010000038.1 GCA_938038395.1 uncultured Deinococcales bacterium
CAACGTTAGCTTGTTTTGGATTGCTTTATCTATCACAGTTTGCACAGATGGCACCTGCTCAAGCGCAGCTCGAGCCTATCGTCATCATTTTCATGGGCATACTCTTTACAGGTGCGGTTTATCCATTTATTGAAAGACAAAGAGGGAACTCTTGGCATACTGGAAGTGTTTTTGTCGCGGTAGCTGTAAGTGCTTTTGTAGCATTTGCGCTAACAAAAGTGAATGTACTTTCTCCTGCTGAAACTGTTAGTATTTTGCAAGGCACTATGGCGTACCTGCTCTGTCCTGTAATTGCATTAATATTGGCAAATGCATATGGTGTCTTGTTCAAAAACAATGCAAGACTTTTTGTCGCTATAACTGTTTATGTCATGTGTGCTGTTTTAGCAAATTATACTCTAGATGCATTCATTCCATTTCCAATAACCTTACCAAAATGGATTCCTGCTGAAAACTTTCAAGGGCTTATCAATGTAGGTACGCTCTTCTTTGGCATAATCTTTACACAGCGTGATCGTATCCATCGTTTTGGACGTAGCTGGGTTTACTTTGCTATAGTTCTGGCTGCTATTGCTACAACTTTCGCGTCAATCGCTACGAATGGCGTTGCCTATGCAGATATTGTTGCTGCTTTTAGTTCAGGAAAGCTTTCTAGTATTTGGGAATTTATTTGGAATGGTGATAATGGTATGCGCTTTGTTGTTGTAGGTGTTGGCGCATTGGTGATTTCTGAACTTGTAGATACTGGTATTTACCAAGCCTTTATCAAAAGTAATTGGTTTACTAGAGTACTTTCTTCAAATGCAGTGAGTGCGCCACTAGATTCTATTCTGTTCACAGTATTTGCCTTTTGGGGTGCTGAATGGCTAGTTGGCTTCCAGAGACAGTGGATGACTGAAGTTATCGTGACGGATATCATTGTTAAGTTGGTTGTTGCGATGATTGCTCTAATTCCATTTTTTGGCATCGTCAAACACAGAACATCAGGAACATCTGCAACATCTCAAGCAGCTTCTGCATCATAAGGTTCAAAAAAATACACTCTACAGGTGGTTCTGCTAAGTTTGAAAGCTAAAGTAGTCAAACTTTGTCAGCTAAACCTGAGAAATAACGTTCTAGAAGCTTTATAATAGTATAAAGCAAAGCAATATTGCATAACTACATAGCATAGATTCCGTCTCACGTAGTTAATCTACTTTACGGACTAGCCTCACGTACGTAAGGTAATCTCTAGTGTATTATGCAATATAAATAAACTTATTTGCATAAAGAAACCTTATATAAGGAGTGTATGGTTTAATGAGAGAAGCTTTTGTATCCCCCCGTCTATTGAAAGCCCGTACCGTTTTATTTTCAGGTATTGCTTTAGTAGCAGTTTCCCTATTTGTAATAGGATTGAATCAGCAGCCAGCAAGTGCCCAAGCTACAGATTCAGCATTTAATCAAAATAGAGCGTTTTTAGAAGATGAACAAAATACTATCGGTATTGTTCAAGCAGTTGGTAATAGTGTTGTTGCTATTCGTGTTGAGTCACCAAGTACTGGCATAGGTAATATGCTCGGTGATGTTCCTTTAGATCAGATTCCACCACAGTTCAGAGATTTCTTTAATCTGCCACCAGCAGGTGAAGAAGACCAAGAGGGTGAAGTACCTCAAGGTAGACCTGACATAGGTTCAGGCAGTGGTTTTGTCATCAATACA
The DNA here is from genome assembly GCA_938038395.1 of uncultured Deinococcales bacterium. Taxonomy (GTDB): domain Bacteria; phylum Deinococcota; class Deinococci; order Deinococcales; family Trueperaceae; genus CALGZD01. The sequence goes on from CALHRJ010000038.1 coordinate 1,702, forward strand.
GATGGCCACATCATCACCAACTATCATGTAATCGAATCTGCTATTGGTGAAGAAAGTGTTGAACTTGTAGAAGGTGCAGCCCTTTCTGTTATTTTCCCAAATACCAATGACGAAGCAGTTGATGTTCGTGTTGTTGGTGCTAACCCATCATTTGACCTAGCGCTTTTAGCTTTGGTTGATCCAACTGAATTGCCAGAAGATGTGTTGCCTATTGTTATTGCAGATTCTAATGAAGTACTTGTAGGTCAAAAAGTAATTGCAATCGGTAATCCATTTGGTTTTGCTTCAACAGTTACAACAGGTATCGTCTCTGCACTTGATCGTGATGAAATTCCGACGATTGGTAATTTTGCAGCATCAATGATTCAAACTGACGCAGCGATTAACCCTGGTAACTCAGGTGGTCCATTGCTTAATTCACGTGGTGAGCTTATTGGTATCAATACAGCAATTATTCCAGGTGGTGGTGCAGGTACACGCGGTAACTTAGGTGTTGGTTTTGCTGTTCCAAGCATCCATTTAACGAATAATCTTTCTAGCCTGCAAGCTGGCGGTATCAATGATGTATTTAGTACACGTCCACGCATAGGTATTGGCATCTTAGATGTTCGTGTTTATCCAGATGATGTTCGTGAGCGTCTTGATTACCCTGAACGTGGTGTAGTTATCCGTACAATAGAAGAAGATGGTCCAGCGGCTAAAGCTGGCTTAATTGGTAGTACTTTTAGTGTAATGGTAGATGGTCAAGAGATTCCTGCGGGTGGCGATGTAATTGTTGCGATTGATGGTATAGATATTTTTGATACTTTCCAATTACAAGATCTTGTGTTTGCACATTCACCAGGGGATGAAGTTGTTGTTACTGCTCTTCGTGACGGTGAGCGAGTTGACTTTACGGTTAAGCTTGAGATTGTACCGACTGACAGGTAATTGATTTTTAGAGTTTAGAATGTTTTTGAGGTTCTTGGGGTTTTCCTGAGAACCTCTTTTTTATTGGCGATAGCTTAGGTGTTTTGGGAGGCTCGAGCCCCATCCTGCCTCCATACAAAATAAGAATAGGGAAGCAGTAATAAACTCGCAACAACCAAAGCAATTATAGGCACCATCAACCACGTAGTAGCTAACACAAGACTACTAAAAATAGCTAACAATCCACCAATAGACATAATCCAACCTCCTAATCGATGTGTCATAAACCAACTATGTTCACTCTCAAGCGTCCAAGGCGTTTTAATACCGATGAACCAATTACTTTGCACTTTAGGCATGATATTCCCAAGTAGTAAGAACATAACACCGATAGTAAAGGTAAGAACACGAGGTAAAGCAATGTCGTAACCAAGTGCAATTGCCACAGTTGTGAAGTAGATGACGACTAAAGGTAATGTGCTAATGAGTGCAAAAAAAGACAACAGCATAGGGTCTTGGTCTTTGCGTTTCGGATCGATTTTAGGTAGGAAAAGAATTAGCAAATACATCCCGATAGCAATCATTGGTAGGAGCAATAAGCCTTCAACTTTACTACCATAACGGTCAATTTCGCCTGCTGCATTCCAATGTACTGGAAGGCTATCTGGCACACGTTGCCATACAAGCAGTGTAGTTACAAACATAGCAATAATTGCTGCAATAGTTATATAGTCATAACGTTTTAGCATCTTTCTTACCTACTTCCTTTTTTGGTTTCTGATGTACTTTTTTCATTGCTAGTTTCTTCGCCTATACTAAAGATTTCTAAAACATGCGTCATAGCTTCTTCAAATACAGAGCTGTTTAGTTTGTACATTACCGTGGTACCTCGTTTTTCAGTAATGACGAGTTTGGCTGTTTTGAGAACTGTAAAGTGACCAGATAATGTAGATTTTGCTAAGTTGAATTGGTCAGCTAAATCACCAGCACTCTGTTCACCTGAACGTAAGGTCTTGAGGATTTCTCGACGGGTTGGGTCGGCTAAGGCTTTAAAAACATCATTCATAACAGTTTGATTCTTAAGAACTTTCTTGGTGCTTTTAAT
>CALHRJ010000039.1 GCA_938038395.1 uncultured Deinococcales bacterium
AGGGTCGCTATGACCAATAAAGCTATAGCTACTAGCCATGAACCATTCAAATTCATCAGGAGCAAGTTTACGAATCATAGAAATACCCTTATCAAAATACCCTCAGTTGCTTCACAAGTTAGCAGTCTATCAGATTAATACCAGTATTGACTGAGAAAGTTCTAACCTTATGGGTGCATCCACAGTTGGGTGCTTCGCAATACTTCAGTGATTAAGTAACAAGTGACTATATACATACACTACATACACCTTGTAGTTGTTGCACTTCCCTTAAAAACACTCTACTTCAGCAAAATTCAACTTATAGATACACACGGGTGCGTCCCAGTCAGGGTTGAAAATGGTTTTAGCACAAATAGAAGTTTTTTCGCTTTTGAAAAAACTTCCAAGGTGCGTCCTTCTTAACTAGAATAATCTAATGATTAGCTTAGATATTCGTTCAACCTTTGGCGGGACGCACCCATACACACTGACCTTATTCCATTTTGCTAACTTTGCGTGTTGGTAAATATTTAGCTTTCCACATGCGTTGTTCTACAAAAGCTTCAACATCTTCTGAAACATCCACTCTTGCTAGACCGTCTGCAACCACTTGTTTAATCACCGCAATAGCAACATGTTTACTAGCAGGGCGAATTTTTTCAATACTTGGATACACGCCACCTTGAGCTAATCTGCCTGTATCAACATATTCAGATAGCGCTACAGCAGCAGTGGTCATGAGTGAATCTGTAACACGTTTAGCGCCACTGAGCATAATGCCTAAGCCGACACCTGGGAAAATAAAGGCATTGTTTCCTTGGCCAACAGGGTAGCTCGAGCCCCCATAATTAACATCGTCAAAAGGACTACCTGTGGCAATCGTTGCCCGACCTTCAGTCCAATTATAGATATCCGACGGTATACCCTCACTATTGCTAGTAGGATTCGATAATGGAAAGATACTTGGGTAAGGCGTGTTGGCATCAACTGCTTGGACTATCTCTTGTGTAAAGGCACCACGCTGTCCAGAAAGCCCCAGAAGGGTTGTCACCTTAGCATTACGAATGGTTGCCAGTAAATCAGGAATATCACCCGAAAACTCCCAATCAGCAATAACCGCTGCGTCTTGAGCAAGTGATGCTTTATAGGCTTCCATACCTTTGCGATCTTGTAAAATAAGCCCTTTAGAATCAATCATGAAGACCTTAGCTTTGGCTTCTGATTCACTCAAACCTTCACGCATCAAACCTGCAACAATTTGCTTTGCCACACCTATGCCACCAGCACCCGCGCCATGAAGTGCAAAGATTTCTTGTGTTAGCTTACGTTTATTACGTCTGGCAGTTGCCAACAAACCTGCTAAAACAACAGCGCCTGTTCCTTGAATATCATCATTAAAAGAAGGAACCTCATCTTGGTAGCGTTCCAAAACATCAAAGGCTTTTTGTTTGCTAAAATCTTCCCATTGCAAAAGCACATTTGGAAAACGCTTTTTGAGTCCAGTTACAAATTTGTGCATAAATTCGTCATAAGCATCGCCAGTAAGACGTTCGTGACGCACGCCTAAATATAGCGGATCATCTAATAAGTCTTGACGATTTGTACCTACATCCAGTTCTACAGGCAAAGTTAATGCTGGGTCTACGCCACCTGCTGCTGTATAAAGCGATAGTTTACCAATGCATATCGCCATTCCACCAAACCCCTGATCACCTATCCCCAAAATACCTTCTGAATCAGTCGCCACAATTAGCTTGACGTAGGGATAAGGAGTGTCTTCTAGGATTGCATCAATATTATCTATATTTTCAGTACTTACGACCAATCCACGAGGGAAACGATACAAACGACTAAACTGCTGAACCGCTTGCGCCACTGTTGGCGTATAAATAATCGGCATCATTTCTTCAAGGTGGGCATTGATAAGTGCATAAAAGAGAACTTCGTTTCTATCTTGTAGAACTCTTAAATAGACATGCTTATCGAGATCATTACGAAACCGTAGAAAGTTACCATATTCGCGAGTTACTTGTTCTTCAAGACTCGATACATGTGAGGGAATCAATCCAGTAAGTCCAAACTCTCGACGCTCTTGCATGGTAAATGCAGTATTCTTATTAAGTAAAGGTAAACGCGTCAACATCAAGCCTGGCAAGTCTGTTTCTAAGTAGGGTTGCCCATTTTCATCTAGCTTATATTCGTACTGTTTCATCATTCACTCCTAGTTACAAGCTTCTAGTTAAAAAGTTCTTGAGATACAAATAATCTTTAAATGAACAACTACGCAACAACAGAAAGTTGTAGACAAATCCTATACTTTTAAGTCACCGTGATTCAATCTTTAAATCAGTCACAATGATAAAAGAAGTTATGTATTTTGCACGTTCATTGTTAGGTAATGAGCATACCATATTGATTGAGAAGCGTTTAAAATATGTGAATTTAGACTAAACTTGAAAACAATAAAAAAGCCTAGGAGTAAATCCCTAGGCTTTTTTATGCGAAAAAAGAAGCTTATTCAATATCTAAAAAATAAAGATTATCGACGTAATGCTTGATTCTGTTCGTGTTTCAGGTCTAAACGGATGCGCTCGAGCGACTCTGCTAACTCAGACAACTCGTCGTCATAACGCATATCTATCCTGTTATTTAAATCGCCACGGCTAAGTCTACGTGCACTTCTAATAAGACGTCGTATTCCACGTGTCAAAATTTCACCAATTGCAAGCGATAAAACAATCGAAGCTAGTAGCGTCGCAAGTATCGGCAATCCTGCTTCACGTAAAAGTGCTCCAAATTGCTGTCTGACACTTTGGTTAGTTACACCTGTAAATGAAGCTCCCATAACCACACCATTCTTTTCTAGTGAACGGCTTACAAGTGTTATATTCTTGTTGGTTGGATGAGGGAAATAACGAACATCGTTTAATCCAAGTGGATAGCTGTCACCTAAAGCACCTATAACCTGTGGGCTAAATTCACGAGCAAAATTTGGCTCACTTGACCAAAGCGAAACTACTCTACCAACATCATCTGCAATCGCTACAAAGCGCAAATCTTTTGAAGTTTCTACCCGATTGAGTCTTAATAAATTACCTTCAATCGTACTACGATTTCTATTGGTGTCTAAACGTTCAAAAAACAGATTGTCTGAAATTGTTTCAGTAATAACTTGGCTGGGCAGAGTAATAGCATCAATAAGATTTCCCCTTAACAACGGCTGTAAAATCAAAAATAGCGTTAATAAACTGCCAAGTGCTAAAAGGGCTGCAGGCAACAATGATGCAAGTGTAATTTTTGAGCGTAAGCTAATACCTGACGCTGGTAACTTAGCTTCTTCTACACGTCGTTCAGCCTCATCAGGTTGTTCATACTGTGCTTTTAAACTTGAATAAGCCTCACGGATACCTGCAAAGTCAGGTTTGTTTGGCGTAAGTACCATATTGTTTTGAGCAGTACCTTCAACCTTATCTGTTTCAGAACCAAAATCATTCGATTCAAAATTACTAGATTCAAAGCTATCGCTTTCATAACGTTGCTTATCAATCTTGTTAGATTGCTTTCCAGATAGAGGTTCGTCGCCAGCAAAAACATTTGATTGTGCAAAACCCATCGCACCTATGTTACCAGCGCCCATATTACCAGCACCTATATCAGCATCTCTTTTGATCCCTAAAGACTTTGGCTCATCGCCACCTACTGGGGTTTGCTTATGCGTGCCCGCAAAAGTAAGTTTGTGGTTAACTTCTGTAGCATAAAACTTACTATAAGCAATCAATCCAACTTTTCGAAACTGTGTTTCAATAGCTGTCGCTTTTTTCTCTGAAATAGGTTTTGTAATAACCCTAGGTAAGTTTTCAAGTAAACGTTCTGCTTTTCGCTCAGACAGTTTTAGCGTCCGTTGTAAAGCTTCAAGTACTTTTTCACGTCGATCTCGTCTATAATCGACCAATTCAACAACAAATTTAGACATAATAACCTTGCTCCTCCCGTAGAGTATGCATCCTCCAATAAACGCACCCTCTACCCTCGCAACACCTATGGTAGACCATCAGGTTGCTCTGGCTATGAGATTATGATGTAGATTTGTAAGATATTTTTCAGATTCAGACTATAGAGCTAACTTTTCCCTGACGATTGCTTAACGGCTTTACTGGACTTTAGACGATAATCAAAGCAACAAGGCATCTTGAGCTACTATGAAGCAATCTTAAAAGCACCATCAGAATAGTTAAAGAATAACCTTTAAAGATGCCATAGTCTCAGTGCACTGCTATTCATTTGGAGAACCGCTATTAATATAGTGAGGTCATATTGCCCATTTGAAACCGGCTTATTCGTGAAGTAATAATAATTTTCTAGATCTTTTTTGTGGGTTTTGACTAGATTTATGATTGCAAGTGTAATGAAATCGGTAATACCTTGGTGTGAATATCTTGGTGTGAATACCTTGGTCTGAATATCTTGGTGTGAACTTATTAACGACTTCAAAATTAGTCAGCAGCTGGTCCTATAAATCCTTTAACAGCTTCAATAAGTGTTTTTAAGCGTACTGGTTTACTGATATAGGCATTAAAACCAAAATCAAGTAGTTCTTGTTCATCGCCTGCCATTGCCAAGGCGGTTACTGCAATCACAGGAAGTTGCTCGAGCTTCGAATTTTCCTTTAACCGTAGCAATACTTCCTTACCACTCATTGTTGGCATCTGCACGTCTAACAAGATAAGTTTAGGATGAAGCAATTCTGCTTGCTTGATGCCTTCTAAACCACTATCCGCAGTAGAAACACTGTATCCTTGAGACGCTAACATATCATGTAACAAACGCAAATTAATGTTGTTATCGTCAATCACAAGTACGTCTTTTATAGATTCTGTCATAAGCTAGTCTTCTAAATTATTTTTAAGCGTCCGTTATCTCTCACTAGATACTACTTTATCAAAGTTTCGTCTTCATTTAGGCCTATTGTGTCAAGAAACAAACCTAGACCAAAACTAATAGTCTTATTCTAACAATAGTTTAGTTAGTTAAACCTAACTTAAAACAACCAAGCTATAGTAACTTTATAACCTTGTCTGCTTTGTTTGATGCCATAAATACCGTCTTAATCTTTTTGATATATGACTATCATCATATATCTGCTGATTATCCGTTTGCACATCAGCATTGTCAGGATTAGTACCTAGATTGACTTTAAAATCATCGAAAAATATACTGTCGTCAAAGAACTCTTTTAAATCAGCATCTTCACTTAGTAAGACAACTGTTGTTTCCTTTATTGAATTATCCATTTCTTCTAACATATCTAACAAATCAGCGGCGCTCATATCAGGTAGTGAAAAATGGCAAAGGAGCAAATCAAAACGTTTTTCAGCCAAGTACGCTAAAGCAGTCTCACCTTCAGTGCAAACCTTTAAGTCATGACCTAAAGCACTCAGGGCGGCTTTGAAGGCTGTATGTTCTCCCTCACCTTCAGTTGTGCCAACCATCAATACTTGAGAGGCTTTTACACTTCTATAAATAAGCTTTGAAACTTTTTCTAAAAAGACAGTTTTTTCGAATGGTTGCGAAATAATTGAATCAATACCATGACCTAAAGCAAGGTTACTAGTGTCCTCTAATTCAGAATCTTCTAATTCAATAATATTACCTGTATTTAAAGCTGTATTCATATTTACAGTCTTAGGCGCCTTAGAAACTTTAGTAGGGCTATCTAAAGACATAAGCATAAGCGGTGTAGGTTGTTGTGTTACTTTAAGAAGTTCGGAGACTTCCTTGATAAGATTGCTACTTTTATGGATAGCCTCATCAACGATAATTAAATCAACACGTTTTGGACGTGATAGTTGCTCAATCAAAGCACTCGCTTCATTCGTAACCAGTACCCGATAATTGTTTTGCTTTAAAGCTTCCGCTTCGGCACGAACCAAACTAGGATCAGCAAAAATAACAACGCCCGGTCTAAGTTTGGTGTTCCCAAAATCTTCAAACTCTTTATGAAGTACAACCTGACTTTTGCCAAAAGGCAAACTAAAGATAAACGCACTTCCCTTTTCCAAAGCACTTTCAACCCAGATTTCACCACCATGTAATTCAACAAAACGCTTACTAAGTACCAGCCCTAAACCTGTGCCTTCATGCGCCTTGGTAAGAGAACTATCAAGCTGAGAAAACTCTTGGAAAAGTTTTTTCTGATCTTCAGCAGAAATGCCAATGCCTGTATCCTGAACCTGAATCTCTAGCCTATCTTCTTTCTCCTGAACGTTGATTTCGACACGGCCACCATCTGGCGTGAACTTAACCGCATTTGAAATCAGATTAAACAAGACTTGTTTGACTTTTCGCCCATCTACAAAGAGGGCATCCAAATCTCTTGGAATACTGGTTTCGATTTGGACATTAGCTTTGCGAGCACGCTCTTTCATGATGCCTATGACACTATCGACCAAATCGTTAATATTATGCCGATCTCGGTTTAGGTCCATGTGACCAGCTTCAATTTTTGAAAGGTCAAGGATATCGTTAATCAATGACAGTAGATGGTCACCAGATTTATAGATATCACCAACATACTGATCCTGCTTTGCATTTAACTCGCCAAAAAGCTCTTCTTTTAAAAGTTCAGCAAAGCCTAAAATAGCTGTAAGTGGTGTTCGAAGTTCGTGCGACATATTGGCAAGGAATTCACTTTTTAAGCGATCAGCTCGAGCTAACTCTTCGTTCCTTTGCTGAATCTCGGCTTGACGCAGGTGCAAATTCTCTTGCAAGTTTAGTCGGGTGATAACGGTTCCCACTTGCGTTGCAAAAATCTCAGCCATACTGACCGCTTCATTGCCAAAGACATCAGGACGTTCAAAGTTATCAAGCGTTAGATAAGCTTGTGTAACACCCTCAACTTGAACTGGTATCGCCAAAGAATCCATAACAGCACGATGGCGGCCACCTGCTGTATCTGCTAACAGTGCAACACTTTCTGAGGTTGCAAAGTTATCAAGCTCTTGGTTAATACTAAAATCTTGAAAACGGCTAGGTTCACTATCACTATAGTGCAAGGCAATCTCTTCTGAATCAAAGGACAGCGTAGGCATTGCCTCAATTTGATAATTAACAACAGCCTCGTAGTGGTAGCGCTCGTCTGGCTTTAAAAGCAACAAACTACCAGCTTGGCTGTCTGGAATAACTTGTACAGCTCTATCTAACAACTTTTGATAAAAGTTCCCCTGCAAACCATGTTGTAAGCTTTCACTTACAAATTCAGACAAGCCTTTACGAAAAACCTGTTGCAGCTCGAGCTCTTTTGTTTGCGCTGCTAAAGCCTTGTTTTGTTCTTGTAAGTGTTGACTGGTTTCAAGAAGCTGTTTATCTAATTGGCTCATTTCAGTTGGTGGAATATTACTAATAGACAAAAGCTCACCACGACGCAATCTACTGATATCTTGACTCAATCGGTTAAAACCAACCAAAAGATCGTTGCCAGATAATCGCAAGGCGTACAAAATACTAAAAACAGCAAATAACAAGCCAGCAATAAATATTAAATTCAAACTACGCTGACTAATTTTGAGTAACCTTAAATGTTCTTCTCGATCACTCCGAATTGAATCCCTTAAATCAACGAAAACTTCTTGTAAATTCGGTCCCTCTGCTCGTGCTATACGTAAACGCTCTGCAGCACTAGAATCACCATTGGCTAGTGCTGTTATAAACGCCAAATCTTGCTGAATGGCTTTAGAAATATCTTTTTGTAAAGATAATGAATTTGGATGTAAGACTAGGCTATCTGCTAAATTAGATTGAGCTTCATCAATAGCTGTTAAATTACTTTCAAAAGGCACGCTTGGATCATAGGTTGGGCTAAGTAAAAAGCTAGTCGATTGCATAACAGCTTCGCTAACTTTGGTAGACAACTCACCTAATGCAATACTTGCTTCCGCACTTTGAAAAACATGACGTTCTTGAATATTGACATTGCGCAAAACAGCAAAGAAGATAATTGCCACAAAGCTAAGTACCACAAAGGGCAACCAAAAAAGGGCTTGCCGATTAATATCAAACGGCAATTGCGGTTGAGATGCAAGAAGGGCTTTAAATGCTGATTTTAAACGAGAACTCAACATCTCAATTAGCTTAAACATATGTTTATAGTTTAGCTGATTTTATGTGAATATGCTGGGGGTTTCTTGAGAAATCATTGTGCTATGTTTATAAATGTCTAGGAGTACCATATCAAGTAATCACTAGATACCTTATACTACTAGCAGAAGTTGCTTATTTTTATGTTGAAAATCAATTTATACACCATTTACCGTAGCATTGCGGGCGAACGCTCAGTCAGCTTGGATATCGAGGAAGGCTCGAGCCTCTCCACAGTCCTAACTAAACTATTTGCCCTACACCCCAAACTAGAAAAAGAATTCTTAACCGATGACGGTGCAATCCGTGAACACGTCAGCATGTTCATAGCGGGTAAAGAAGTCTACGGCACCGACGGACTTGAAACAGTACTAAGCAATAGCGACATCATAGACATCATCCCCCCTGTTGAAGGTGGTTAGTAGTCATCAACGAATACGACCCAAAACGTAATAAGACCCACGTAATAAGACCAAAGTCTAAAAGATAGTCTCTCTATTTGCATTACACTCAAACCATGCCTAACTTCATCTGTCAAACCTGTGGTGTTCAATTTGCTAATACCTCTAACGTACCTAATACTTGTCCAATCTGTGAAGACGAAAGACAATTTGTACCTGAGTCTGGTCAAGCATGGACAACGCAAGATAAACTTCAAAACCAGCACAAAAATGAAATCAAGCAAGTTGATACCCTTCTGTATTCAATCAAGACAACGCCAAGATTTGCGATTGGTCAACAAGCACATCTGATTCAAACTTCCGAAGGAAATATTTTATGGGATTGTGTTTCATTCTTAGACCAAGCAACTATTGAGACAATTCAGAAGCTTGGTGGCGTAAAAACCATTGCTATAAGTCATCCACACTTTTACAGCACTATGATTGATTGGGCTGAGACCTTTGATGCGGAGCTGTTTATTCATAAAGCAGACGAAGCCTATGTGATGCAACCCAGTGAGAAGATTCAGTTTTGGGATGGGGGGAGGCTCGAGCTTCATTCAAATATCCAACTCATCAATACTGGTGGACACTTTGACGGCGCAACAGTCCTACACTGGCCTGAAGGTGCTAATGGAAATGGCGCACTCCTGACAGGCGACATCATTGATGTTGCAGCAGATAACCGCTGGCTTAGCTTTATGTACAGC
>CALHRJ010000040.1 GCA_938038395.1 uncultured Deinococcales bacterium
AAATCAATAGCACTTGTTGCACAACCTGCGAGTAACGCTAACAAAGCAACAAAAGGGAAAAGAAACTTAACTTTCATAATGCCTCCTCGAGCATGTAACCATCCGCGACTTCAAATCTAACTAGCCTTCAAATCTGACTAAACTTGATATCTTGTGACAGTTGCTACAGCTAGTCATCTGGTATTCGGGCTTTACCGTTGCGGGACAGCGATGGAATCTCACCATTCTTCCCCAGAGGAACTAGGATTTTGTATTTTTAGATACAATCAGTAGCTTGGTTAATGTACGTTATTTTGAAAAGCAATGTCAATAGATGGTTTTGGTAAAAGTACAGGTACTACCAATTTTGATTATTAACAAAGAACTATTTTTCAAAAATCAAAAAGAGCATTAGTATCTTCATAAGGCATGGCTAAACCTAAGTTTTGGCTTAAAGCTTTATGTTGCACCAGTTCATCAGCCACTTGTTTTGTAAGACCATAAGCAGCCCTCGCAGGGCCAGATCCTAAACTTAATCTTGCTACACCCATACTTTCTAGCTCAGGCAAACTAGGACACTTTGGTGTAGCAATTATATTTATAGCACCATCAATCTCCTGTACCAAATCCTTAATTTGTTGCGTGGATAAAACCCCAGGCACAAATGCACAATCTGCACCTGCATCCAAATAAGCATTACTACGCTTAACGGCCTCATCAAAGTGTTGTGATTCCCTATCTTGTTGTGAACCCTTGTGATGTTCTTGCGCTAACCAATACACATCCGTTCTAGCATTGATACAAAAATCGATATCTAGTGTTTCTTTCAAGGTAGCAATCTTAGCGATAAGCTCACACTGTTCGCTAAAGTCATTTAACTGATTTGTCTCAGGAATACCATCTTCTATATTTATACCTACTGCACCAAGATTAATGACCTTTGTAACCGTCTGTACAATGTCTTCAAGCGTGTCAGCAAAACCTCGTTCAATATCTACAGAAAGTGGCACTGTTAAGCGCTGTGCAATACGCTCACTTGTATATAGCAAATCATCAAGCGTTATTATTTCGCAATCAGGATAGCCTAGTGAATAGGCTATTCCTGCACTCGTTGTGCCTACAGCCTTACATCCTGACTTCTCAAACACAACTGCGCTACCTGCATCCCATGCATTGGGAAGTACTAAGAGTTCACTATTTTTATGTAAGTCTTGAAACTGCTTTGCTAAGCGTTGTTGCTTACTTTTATTATTTGTAGTCATTTAATTACATCTCCAAAACCGTCTTTAGTTGTTTGCTTCTTTCCAAGCAGCAGATACTTTTTCACCAAGTTCTACTTTATCGACAACTAGCACCAATTGATGATCGTGGTCGCTGTACATCACTTCAATATTCACACCAGCATCTGCCATTTGTCGTGTGAGTTTACCTAGTTGACCAGGTACATCCTGTTTTAGTCGTTGTAGGAGGACTTTTTTATATGAATCTACAGTAATCCCAGCATCTCTTAAAGCTTGGGTCGCAGCTCGTCCATCTTCAAACAAAAAATGTGCCACCCCCACACCGTTCTCAACAAAAACCCCGCCACCTTCTACACTAATTCCAGCTTTACCAAGTGCTTCACCCATATCTGCCATTGCGCCAGGTCGGTTTTCTAATCTAATTGAAAGGTCATACATCGTTATCTCCTAAAAATATTGCTTATAACTCGGTTTTTAACAAACATCTTCTTACAAGCACCAACTGAGTCATAAACCCTACTTTAAGGTTTATCGAGCTTATATGCTTCAATTCTCATCGAAGTATGGATGTAACTATTGCTCTTATCATTCATTCTCTAAGCACACTCTCTATACACACTGTCAACTTACGTGTAGCAGCGCCCACGTCACTAAGATAAACTAGAGCTATGGAACCTAAAGATGTAGATATCAAAAAGATTCTCCCTCACCGCTATCCATTTTTGATGGTTGATGCTTTTGTCTCGCAAGAAGGCGATAGCTTTGAGTGCATCAAAAACGTGAGTCACAACGAGCCTTTCTTTCAAGGTCACTTCCCTGATGAACCTGTTATGCCCGGCGTTATGCAAATTGAAGCCTTGGCACAAGCATCTGCTATCGGCCTAGCTGTTCGTGAGCAATTTGATGGTGGTCAAATCGGTTACTTAGCAAGTGTGGACAATGCAAAGTTTAAACGCATGGTTGTTCCTGGTGATCAACTACGTCTTACAGGCGAAATTGTGTTATTCCGTCGTAAACTTTGTAAAGTAAAAGCTGTTGCGCTTGTTGGCGATGAAGTTGCTACCGAAGCTGAACTGTCTTTCTTTTTTGCGTAAGCCAATAACATATGAGTATCCACCCAACCGCAATCATTGACCCAAGTGCTGTTTTAGCTGATGGCGTAATTATCCATCCATTTGTTGTTATTGAAGCAAATGTTGAGATTGCTGCGGACACTGAACTCTTAACAGGTTCGGTTGTTCAATCTGGTACAAGCATTGGCAAAAACTGTCGAATTGGGCCTTATGCCAGTTTAGGCAACATACCCATGGACCGAAAGTTTTCGGGTGAAACGAGTTACCTAACAATTGGTGATAATTGCATTATTTATGACTTTGCAAGTATTCACCGAGCTTCTGGCGAAGGCAATACTACACTGATTGGCAATGACGTCATGTTGATGGCCTATGGGCATGTATCGCACAACGCTGTTTTGCATGACGGTTGTACTGTGGCATCTGGCACCCAGATTTGGGGGCATGT
>CALHRJ010000041.1 GCA_938038395.1 uncultured Deinococcales bacterium
GAATCACACCATCGGCATCAAAAAGGATTACCTTGATATCAGTTTGCACTATATTTTAAAAGTCGCCCAATCAATCTGTAAATTTTCAGATGAATCCAAAATAGGTTGCCACCAAGCTTGATTATCAACATACCAGCGTACTGTACTTCTTAAACCATCTTCAAAAGATATTTCTGGTTTAAAGCCTAACTCATTTTCGGCTTTTCCCGGATTGATGAGATAGCGTCTATCGTGGTTAGGACGGTCATGTACGAACTCTACAGAGCTATCGAAATCTTTACCTAGCTCATCTAAGATAATCCTTACGATTTCTATATTTTCATGTTCTTGCCTTGCTGAAAAATCATAAATAGGCAATTTCTCAGGGAGCCAAGCACTCTCTTCTTCGATTGCTGTTGCTTCTCTATGAAGTACTAAATCTAGACCTCGACAGTGGTCGTTGACATGGAGCCAATCACGCATTTGCTTGCCATCACCATAAATTGGAATCTTTTTACCACCTAAAACATTAGTTATAGCTAAAGGTACAAGCTTTTCAGGAAATTGATAAGGACCGTAGTTATTAGCGCAGTGAGTAATTGCAATGTCCATATGTTTATAGGTTTGCATATAGGCACGTACCATCATGTCTGAAGCTGCTTTAGATGCAGAGTAAGGTGTTTTTGCATTTAGTGGGCTACCCTCAACAAAGTACGGTACATCAGGTGCCTGTTCACCATAGACTTCAATGGTTGATATATGAACATGGCGCTTAACATCGTATTGTCTTGAAAGTTCTAAAAGGTTTTGAGCACCAACCACATTGCTTTTTACAAAAACAGTTGGGTCAAGAATGGCGCGGTCATTATGGCTTTCTGCTGCGAAGTTCACAACATAATCAAGATTCTGCGTTTGGTAAACAATATCTAGTGCCGAATAATCAGAGATGTCGCATTTGATGAACTGGATCTTGCCTGTTGCTTCAAGCGACGCAATGTTCGTACGGCTAGAATAGTCACTGAGTTTGTCTATACCTATGATGTTATACAGTGGGTATTTTTCAGCAATATAATGTGCAAAGTTACTGCCAATGAAGCCAGCAACACCTGTTATCAGTATGTTTTTATAGTCGTTGCTCATAGAAGACTTTATACCATAAGGATAGTCTCACAATTAAAAACAGTTGTACATGGGTGCGTCCCAGTCAAGGTTGAAAATAGGTTTAACACAAATAGAAGTTTTTTTGCTTTTTAAAAAACTTCTAAGGTGCGTCCCTGTGAACTGGAATAATCTAATGATTAGCTTAAATATTTGTTAAGCCTTTGACGGGACGCACCCGTTGTACATAGATGAAGAACTTCTCTAGGCAATTGTGAGTCTTCAGGATTGAATCCCATTTGGCAAGTGTGAATAAGTTTTGATTGTTCTAGGTAGAAGTTTTGTAGGCTGTGACTAGAGAAATGGCTTTTATGCTCATTTTAGGACTTGATTTCCTAACTATTTTTTGAGGCCAACAGATGTTTGAGGGAGTTTTTAGTTATGGCACGCGGTATGGTACGCATAGTCACTATCAATATACTTTTAGTAATACTTTTTGTTATGTCAATAGGATTGGCACAGCCAAAGCTTTCTTTTGATGATGTACCTGAAGATCATTGGGCTGCATCTTCTGTAGAGCGTTTAAAGAGTGTAGGTATGTTAGAGGGTTTTCCAGATGGTGCTTACTATGGCAATCTGGCGCTATCGCGTTACCAAATGGCAGTATTGTTAGACAGAATGCTTGATCTTGCCAAACAAGAAGCACAATCTGAAGGTTTGAGTATCGGTGAGATTACTGCGTTGCAGCAGCAAATTGATCAGCTGAATACTATTTTATCGCAGTCTGTTCAATCATTGATTGCACCTAGTATAGAGAGTGCTGGTGGACAAAATTCTGGTAATCAAACTCGACTCAATGTACCTGTATCAACGAATCAACCCGCTAGTCAGCAAGATACAAGTTCTCGTTCTGCTTTGATTACACCTGTGTCGCCTCAAGCTAATTATTATGAAGTCCAACAGAGTCAGGCAGCAACCCTTTCGACAACAACAGATTCAACTGGGTCGAATGCTTTGGAATCAACACAAGCAACATTTGACACAACAAATCGTGTAAATTCTGGTCAGGTGGAGCAGAATCCAGAGCAAATTATTGCTAGTTATGAGGCTTCACCGTCTGCGATACAGTATCAACAATATTTGGATGCCTATATGGCAGCATACGGCTCGAGCGAGTCCAAGGAGTCCAATGTAGAACCTGTAAATCGAGTAGGCGTTGCTCCAGGCAATGCAGGTACTGGCTCACCTTTAGTTTCTGTATCTATTGCAGAACAACAACCGTTACAACAACCACAGCAGTATGCCGAACAATTTGCACAAGAATATCAACTCCAAGCTCAACAACCACAACAGCAAACTACACAACAAGTAGTAGCACAAGCTAATTTACAAGCCAGTCAGCAGTCTTTAACGTCACAAGCTAGCCAGCAACCCTTAGCCTTTGCAACAGACCCGACTAGCTTTGCCACTTCACAAGCGAATGCTTTAGCAAGTAATCAACAAAGTAGTACGGTATCTAGTCAGACTGCGTCTAATCTAGAAGATACTTTAGCGGATAATCGTGTTGTGACTTCAAATGGTATTTATTTGCAGTTGGGTGCTTTCGCAAATTCTTTAAGTGCAGAGCGTTTGGGTAGTGAGATAGCTGCTTTAGGCTTTATACCCGTGCAACAAGATGTTGCAGGCTTATATAAAGTATTAGTTGGTCCATTTGATTTTGTAACTGTACAGCCAGCCAGTGACGCATTAACTGAAAATGGTTACAGCTTTTTTATGGTCCGTTAAAGCAACTCTTTGCAAGCTAAATCTATATAGACATTCCATATTATGTTGAAGCCTACTGAGTGGGTTTGTTCCTATTTACGTTTGTTCGCTGAGTTGTCTGGAGTTCAACAAATCGTGGAAGTGTTTAATATGCGTTATTCATCATAAAGTATGAGTCTTTGTTCATATTCAATTTGGTACACTATGGCTAAGGAAATGAGCCTTAGTTAATGTCTAGAAACAATCAAACAGATCTACCTACAGATTTACCAACAGATTTGCAAGCAAATCTAAATTCAGGAAAACCTCAACCGCTACCGAAACATATTGTGGTTTCAGGTCAGCGTATCAATTTACATCAGTGGAAAGCTAAGAATGTTCGCGATTCTATTTTGCTGGGTATTTTTACAATTGCTATGCTTATGGCAATCGCTTATCTCATAGCAATTGCCTTTGAACCAGCTATGGCTGCTTTCTTTGTGCTGATTGCACTAGTGATTTCACTTACGCAAAATGTTGTGGCCTTTTGGTTTTCTGACCAAATAGCACTTCATGCAGCCAGGGCTAGAAAAGCCAATAAAGACGAACACCGTTATCTAGTGAACATCACCGAGGCTGTCGCAATTGGTGCAGGTGTGCCTATGCCAGAGATCTATGTGATTGATTCTCCAGCGCCGAACGCCTTTGCAACAGGCCGTAACCCTAAACATAGTGCAGTCGCTGTTACCACTGGTTTGATGGCGATTCTGGATAGACAAGAGCTAGAAGGTGTGATTGCACATGAAATTGCTCATATCAAGAATCAAGATATTCTTTTTACTTCTATGATTGCTGCGACAGTTGGCGCAATTATTATTATGCGAGATTTGTTTTATCGTAGCTTTCACTATGGTAGTAGAGGTGGCGGTATGGCACCTAGACGTAGTAGTCGTGGTGAAGATGGTGGTGGTCAGGCACAGGCAATTGCCTACCTACTGCTTATCCTTTTGCTAATTCTTGGACCAATTCTAGCGATGATGATTCGTTATGCAGTTAGTCGTAAACGAGAGTATGTGGCAGATGCAACAGGGGCGTATATTACGCGGAATCCTGAAGGGTTGGCCAGGGCCCTGATCAAACTTCAGAACTACAGTGGTGCTAAGCTTGAAGTCTCCGAAGGTGTAAGGCACATGTTCTTTACAAATCCTGCTAAGTCCTTCAATGCAAAAACAGCTTTTTCAACCCACCCACCCATTGAAGAACGCATTGACAGACTCCGTCGAATGTAAAGCTATATTTAAGCCTATATCTAGATGACTATTAGAGGTCGTTACGCACCATCACCAACAGGCTACTTACACTTAGGCAATGCTCGAACAGCACTTGTTGCTTATTTGCTTGCAAAATTTCAAGATGGCGAATTTGTTATGCGTGTTGAAGATATTGATTTACAACGCTGCAAACCCGAATTTCAAAAAGCAAACTTGGCAGAACTTCGTTGGCTAGGTTTAGATTGGGATGAAGGGCCAGATGTTGGTGGTAGCTTTTCCCCCTATATCCAACGTGAGCGTTTTGAATTCTTTAAAACTAAGCTCTCTGAATTAACGGATGCTGGACACACTTTTCCGTGCTATTTATCTCGAAAAGATATACAAGAATTAGCATCTGCTCCGCATGAAGGCTTTCCTAGTTATGGTGTTGCTCAACGAGCGGAAAATGAGCGTTTAAGTCCACAAAAACAGGCTGAAGGCAAACAGCCGAGTATACGTCTCAAAACTATTGATAAAACTATTGCCTTTGAAGACAAGTTCGTAGGTAAACAAACTTTAGAGCTCTCAACTTTAGGCGATGTTGTACTGCGTAGGGCAGATGGTATGTGGGCCTATCACTTAGCAGTTGTTGCTGATGATATTGCTATGAACATCAACCAAGTGGTTAGGGGAGACGACCTTCTAGGTAGTACTGCAACACATTTATATCTTTATGAACTATTTGATGCACCTGTTCCAGACTACTGGCATGTACCTTTGCTTTTAGATACAGACGGTAAACGAATGGCAAAGCGCAAAGGGTCTTTGACATTAAAGAGTTTGCAAGATGCAGATGTTAATCCAGAAAAGCTTGTTGGACTTTTGGCTTACTCATTAGGTTTGATAGATAGTTTGGAATCAGTAAGTGTAAATGAATTGTTGAATAACTTTAATCCTCAAGATATGAACAAAGACGCATATCAACTTACAACAGAAGACTTGTCATTTTTAGGCTTGTAGTAGGCTATAGATACCTATGACTGATTCTAAAGACAAACAAGAAACTGTACGCCAAAAAATTTGGGCAGATAAACATGATGCAATTCAAGATGCACTTTACGATTTAGACG
Organism: uncultured Deinococcales bacterium; assembly: GCA_938038395.1. Lineage (GTDB taxonomy): Bacteria > Deinococcota > Deinococci > Deinococcales > Trueperaceae > CALGZD01. Next base: position 5,201 of record CALHRJ010000041.1, read on the forward strand.
AGGATTTAGCAGATTTAATCGTAAATGTAGCCTACGAAAATGTATTTGCTAGACCTGATTTGGATTTAAAAACTCGTGAGCTTTTAGCAATTACTTGTCTAATGAGTGTGGGTACTAAGAGCGAAATAAAGACACATATATTTGGCGCTCTCAATAATGGTGCCACACGTGAAGAAGTAAAAGAAACTATTTTACAAGCTGCGATGTATTTAGGTTTTCCAAAGGCAGTGGCTGCAATGAAGGTATTAAAAAGCATCAAATAAATTTGTTGTAAAATTGCATTAGAATACAACGTCAAATAACGAAAAATGCGTCGGTATTTCTGTTAAAGACATAATTTCAAGTAAATGATATAGTTGCGTATATTCTTGAAGCCATTAATGGCAAGATTTGCACAAAACAGGTGCAGACCTTTTATTGAAGGTGAGTTGTTTTTATGTCTAAGTTACAAGCAGGACTTACTGCATTAGGAACCTATGTACCTGAACGAATTATGCTTAACGCTGAATTCGAAAGTATTGTAGATACATCTGACGAATGGATTGTTGAACGAACAGGTATTAAACAGCGCCATATAGCGGCAGATGATGAATTTCCATCCCACCTAGCAATACGTGCAGTTGAGGACTTAATCGCTAGGCATGGCGAAAACGTGCTTGATGGTGTGGATATGGTGATTTTAGGCACAGCTGCGCCAGATGCTTTCTTTCCTGCTACGGCTGCGCTTGTGCAAGACCACTTCAAACTTAAAGCAGCAGCATTTGATTTGTTAGCAGGTTGCCCAGGTTGGATGTACGCTTTATCGGTAGCGCAAGCCTATGTTGAATCTGGACATGCCAAGAAAATCTTAGCATTGGTTCAGAAGTACTGACCAAAATCATCAATTGGGAAGACCGCAATACGGTTGTGCTTTTTGGTGATGGAGCAGGGGCAAGCATTGTGGAATCTGTGCCAGCGCCCTTTGGCTTTAAATCTATGGTTTTGGGTGCCGAC
>CALHRJ010000042.1 GCA_938038395.1 uncultured Deinococcales bacterium
TGAGCGTTTATTGGCTACTGAGTCAAAATTAGGGGATGTTCAGGCTCAGGGTGTAGGACAAGAAGAAACTAAGTCTCAGAATGATGCTGAAGTTGCCTTAAATAAGAAGTTTCGTAAAGAGCGTGATGCTTTGATTGAAGCGAAAACAGATATTGATATGCAAGCTGAGTATCTTGACTTTGTGAATGGCTATATTCAGGAGCATGGTGAAACGCATGTTTTTGTAAATCAGTTAAAGAAGGTGTCAGCAACTGAGTTTAGTAAGAGTAATATTGTGAAGATGTTGTTTTATCCGTATATTGCTCAAAAGTATCTTGAGGCTGAATGGCATTCTTTAGAGGCGTGGCAGCAGGTTCATTCGCTTTAGGTCTCTTAGCTTTCTTAGCTGCTTTCTTATTAGTTTAGTAGTGAATTTCAATAACTATGTCTTGCTCTATGGCTTAAAAACACAGCATTATATTAATCTTAAAAACTTGTATTAATGAAAGTCATCATTATATAATCCGCATTAGGGAGCTAGAGAAATTAAATTTTTAAGGAGTTAGGTATTAAGTAAACCTATTTAAAAATACAAATGAAAAACCTACTAACAGGCGCGTCAGTAGGTTATCGTGTAATCAATGCTCGATGTAAAATTGTTGCTCTGAAAGGCATCAAACATCACAAGTCACCTAAGAGCTTAGCACACGATAACGTTACTAGTAAAGACCGCCCCATATCTTTTATTGATAATCTCACACCAGACGCTCAGAAATTATTTGAGAGTCTCTACGGACATGCGCCTGATTCAGCAGGTGCTAAGGACTTTTTAAGTCGTTTTGGCTCAGATCCTAATGAAAATGAGGATGCTCGAAGCGCACGAACTAAGCAACAAAATGATGTTGTCGCTTTATTTCCAACACTTAAATCAGCGCCTGGTGACACTGACTTGCTGGATAACTCGCTTGCTATGGCTATGAATGAAGTGAAGCGCAAAGAGATAGTGACGAGACATAGAACCCACTCGATAGAACGTGCTGAAGCACTTTTAAATGCTTCTGAACTCTTTCAGACTTTAGGGTTTGGGAAGGCTAAGAAAAAGGCTATAACCCGCTTTCTTGGGGTGCTAATAGAATTAGCTTCAGTTTGTGCCCATCAACAAGGTCAGAAGAATGCAACCTTTGTATGTATCTTTACAGGTGTTGAACTTTTAGCAGCCTGTACAGGCTATCAGAGGCAGACGCTAGCCAATCTTGATACTGGTTATATGGCTATCTTGCGTGATTTAGGCATGATTGATTTTAGAGGTCATGTGAACACTGTAAACGGTAGCAACCGTTATGACGGTAGTTTGTTGTGTGTAAAGTTGCGTGAGAGTGAAAAAGCTGCTGAAGTAACAAAACTAGATTTTCAAGAGAATAGGAAGCGGAATTTTCAGCTTGTAAAAGACAGTGGTAATACCGTCTACCAACTAAAACAGCAGCTTTTAGAAGTTCATGGACAATCATTATCATTGAAAAAAGATTTATATGAGATGAAAATTTTAGCCACTCATTCCCTGTTGAACGAATCTGATTTAGTCAAAGCTGTTGCTAATGATTGTCCACAAGACGTTGATGAACTGGTTAATGCTGTCCTAGACATGCCAAATGCTAGGTATAACGCTCGTCATGATGTGATTAATAAGCTCGCTTTGAATATTTCTGTAATGCTCAATGATACCCATTCTTATAATTTTTGGTGTTCGGTGCTTTGGAAAGCCTATAAAGCCTTTATAAATGCTGGTCAGGACTTCTTTAAGGTTATTGCGAATGTGATTAAACGTGCTGAAATTGCAGTCAGAGAAGGAAAACAGAAGGGTGGAGCCTATGCTTATGAGCTTTTGAGTGGGTTTAAGATGTTCCAGTCCTTTGCTGATTTAGGACTTTAGACTGCTTTAGTAGTTTTGTCATAGTTTGATGTTGGTTTCTATCTCTTTTAAGAGGTAGTTACATTCTCTAGTGCCTTTTTTATTTAGGGAGAATTGTGATTGTTTGAGGTGCAGCATCGATTTTTTAAAAAGACTTTTTGTTTTTATAAATTGCTGTTTTGGTGTTTGTTCTAGGTCTAGTGTTGTTTTTGGATTTGGATACAGCTGATAAATATAAGAAGTAGCTACTATGGGGCTTTAAGTAAGTGCCCTCTTGGACATTAACAGCTTAGGTGTAACTTTCTTATTGAAGGGTTTAGAGCGTGTTGCGAATTGATCTCACAGGGAGGCGAGGTAAAAATTCTTTTGCACGCCCTAAGTTTATCCTTTACTAACATCGGCACTTCTGCCTGTTTAGTACTAATAGTCTAACTTTTTTGCTGATTTGGGTGTATGGCTTTTAAGTTAATCCTTTTTTTAAATACTTTGGGGTTTGGGGCTAGCCCCAAGGCTAGGTTAAGTGTTTGTCTACGTACTTTGAATTTTAGGGTGAGCTTTAGCTTTCTACCTAGATATAAAGATATAAGGTTACGTAGCTGTAAAGTCATGTCTTTGTTTTGCTTTTTAACTAGCAATGAAGTGTCAACGATGGTTTGTAAGGTTTGAGCGTCAATAAACTGTCAACTAAGCGTTAATAAAATACAGTGTTTTGTTTTAAATTCTTAGGTTTAGTGTTTGGGGTTTAGGCTTATTTCTTTACGGATTTGGTGGCTACTTTTGGGATTTTAGTCGTAATGGTGGGAAGTGCGTTGCTAAGTGCAGTGGTGGTTCGCCTCAGCCATCCCCCACACCCCAAGGCTAACTCACTCCCCCTAGCCCCCTCTCTCTAGCCAGAACCGCCGTCGTCCTCCCCCCGCTTCTTCAATAGAGAGAGGGGGAATAAAGCAGAAAAGCAAAGCTTTCAGGTTTTTTGTAAGTCAAAGGCAAAGCAGAAGAGCAAAGTTAGTCTGTGTTTTTTCAGTTCTCGAAACGTTTGTTTTCTGCGAAGCACACTCTTTTTATCTCTCCCCCGTCCTTCTGAAGCGCAAATCCTATCAAATGATCTGTAAACAAGCCTTTTAGGTTTTCAAGAGAAAAGGCACTCTTGAAAATTTCCAGAACATTTGATTTAACGGACTTGCCGAAGGACTCACAGAGGGATAGATAAAAAAACATCGACTTACTTCTTGAACAACTTAGCAAGACTGTAGGAAGTGACTGTTTTAAAACCTTGCCTCAGAATCTTCAAATGGATAAATTTCAAAATTCTATCATAGGTCTTTTTTCTAAAAATACTTCTTAACCTAAAATTATAGAGATATATAAATATTAGACACTAATCCAACGAAGCTTCTGATAATTCATTTTCAAGTTAATAAAACATGTATTAAGATTATTTAATGTTAATAATATTGACAGAAAATAGTTTTTATGTATATAATATAGATAGTTAATCAATAAGTGATTAACAAAAAAAGGGCTTAGTGCTTCAACACCAAACCCTTTAAAGTTGAAAGTGTAAACACTCGCAACCGTGAAGAGTTCAAGTGTAACACCTTCGACAACACAAAACAATTACGGAGGTTTTACCAATGGCAACAACAGGCACAGCAACCACTAGCAGCAGAGGACGCAGAAACAGTACAGGAAATACGAAAAAAGGAAAAGGCGCAAAAAAGCCATATCCTAAACCAGAAACAAGCCTGTACCAGCACACCACAAACCGAATTTTAGAAGCTCTAAAAAAGGGTACGACCCCTTGGGTTAAGCCTTGGGTTGCATTTTCACCCTTTAACGGTGCAACACATAATCGTTATTCAGGTATCAACGTATTTAATTTATTGGATGCAGCAGAGGAAAAAGAGTTTAAGAATCCTAGATGGATGACATGGAAACAAATTGGTGGCTTAGGTGGCAAAGTAAAAGCCGACCAGACCAAAAAATATACATGGGTTTACAAGGCAGGGCAGTATGACGCTAAGCAAAAAGACGAACACGGCAAAGTTTTAACTGATGGTAACGGCAACGATTTAACCCAACAAAAATCATATTTAAAAGGTTATCAGGTTTATAACGTAGAGCAGACCGAAGGACTACCAGCGGAACTGTATTTACTACCAGAACCGAGAAACACAGATACACGCTTAGAAGATATTGAGGCTTTTATTAAAGGCGTAGGTGTAAGGGTTAAAGAAACCAGCGGTGATAAAGCCTATTTTTCTAAAGGTCTGCAAGGCTTTAGCAAGAGCAAGCGCAAGGTTAAACCTAGTATTACGCTACCAGCCTTTGAAAATTTTAATGATGCATCTGAATTTTACGCAACTATTTTCCACGAGCAAGCACACTGGACAGGCACAGAACCACAATTAAATCGTGATTGTTACAGCAAGTACCATGATGATGATAAAGAACGAGCCAAAGAAGAATTGGTTGCAGAACTCACAGCCTCTTATTTATGTGCATATTTTGGAATTAAAGCACACGCACAAGACACAAGTTATATCGCTTCATGGGTGCAGCTTTTAGAAGATAGTGAAAAAGCTATTTTTGAGGCAGCAAGACAAGCACAAACGGCAGCAGATTATCTTTTAGAGCAAGCTGGATTAGATATTAAGGGCAAGTACCAAGAAGAACCCACAGAAAGCGAAGAAACTGCTTAAACCGACAATCAACAGGTGCTAGAGCATATCTAGTGCCTGTTGCTCTCCCCTATTTTGCTTGGGATGTTGTTTTGTCCAGCCTATCCAAAAAACGGACAGGCTAGCCAAACCAATAAGTGAGTGTTAGTACACCCCACACTGAAACACCTATTGAAACTGTAAAGGATTAAAAAAATGCCAACCCCACAAGACTTAAAAGAATGTCTTAGAAGAGATGGAAATTTTAGCGGAGAAGTTTTTTATAATAGAGATTTAGAAACTGAAACTTTAGTTTTGACGGATGAAAATCATTTGATACTAGCAAGCTATGATCTAGAAGATGTTGTTCGTTTTATTGCAAAATCCAATGTTCGAACGCTAGAAGATGATGCTGTTGATACTGTAGTTTTTGCTTTTGATATTACGAAAACAGAAGCGTATGAAACCTTATTTGATTTGGAGTTTGAACAAGATGCTTTTTATAGGCGCAGTGTCAAAACCAATGAGCAATCTATCTTGTATGCTTTAACGTATGTGCAGAGGCTTACGAGGAAATTTTCAAAGGTTCAATGGAATTATGTTTATGTTGAATTGGTGGCAGCATTGAAGAATGTACAACTGCGGTTGGATGGCTTTAGTGCTCAACAGGCAGACTTGATTTTGACTAGTTCTTTAACAAGCAGTAAGGAAACTCTGAAAGAAGTTGATACGGATTTTTTTCAAGTCAAAGCACATTTATCTCAAGAGCAAAAAAATCTATTGGTTACACTTTGGCTCATTGGATTTGCTATCTTAGATACAAATCGTTTTTGTATTTCTAAGGTCGGGCAAGATAAGAAACATCCTTGTTATGAATTGATGATGTCAGACCCTACAAGTCCAGCTTTTAATGCTTATATAGAATCAACCTTAAGTACCAAATGAAGTAGACCTTTTCAGAAGAGTTAGGAATAAATATCATGGCTAAAGATTCAGAAAATCACAGGTTAGATAATAGGCGTTATGTTATTGATGACGAAGTGATACACCTTGAGTCTTTAGCATCTGAAACGGTGCCAAAAAGTTTAGTTGAATCTAAGCCAAGTACTAAGATTTTATATCTCTTTCTTGCGCCTTTAGGATTGGTTGATTATCAACAAGGAGAATTAGCTGAAGCACTTGGTATTAGTCGGCAAAGTGTAAGTGCAGGATTTGATGAATTAGATGCTTTGAAACTGATTGATTACAAACTCAGACCAGCATCTAAATCGAGAGCAGTTTATAAAGTCATACCTTGATTATTTTTTTTGATATTTTTTAGGTAGAGTGTTGGATGATTTAAGCACTCTTTTTTAATGCACTTCAGATAGTTTTGATTTTACTTTGTTATGTCTTTGGGTGGTACATCATCTTAAAAGCACTGTTACCGCATTTGCCTGATTACGCTTCTGAATAAAATTATGATCTCGTTGAAATAGCGCAACAAGAATTTAATTTTTTGTGTAGCTAAGACATGTATCAAGAAGTCATATAAATTTCGTAACCCAGCCCTAAAGACAAACCCGAAAGCCAAAAACCGAAGTTAGTTAAACCCCCTGTTAGTCATCGCCTGAGAAGCAGCGGTGACTAACAGGAGCCGACATTCTGATTACGTAGTAATTAGAATGTGCAAGATAAGC
>CALHRJ010000043.1 GCA_938038395.1 uncultured Deinococcales bacterium
ATGGAAACCGCCCACTTCTTATCTAAGTAGCGCTAAATTTAGCGTACTGGTGGTGCGTAGTGGATACCGCCATCAACGTAGCTAGCATTTAAACCACGTGGGATGTAGGTAGGAGTATCTGGACCTAAGTTACGGTCGTAGATATCTGTGTAATTACCGACTTGTGAGATAACGTTCAAGAAAGCACTTGCATCTAAGCCAAGTTGTTCTACGTTATCAGGAAGAATACCTAGTAGGCGCTGTACGTCAGGGTTTTCTGAGCTAGCAGCAGCGTCACTCACGTTAGCAGAGTTGATTCTCCATTCGTCAGCTAAGAAAGTAGCAAATACTGTCCACTGAACAACATCAAACCACTGGTCATCACCATGACGAACGCTTGGTCCTAGAGGCTCTTTAGAGATTTTCTCTGCAAGAATGATGTGCTCATTTGGGTTAGCAAGTTTTGTTTTTTGACCGTTAAGTGCTGAGCTATCAGTAGTATAAGCATCACAAGCACCACTTTCGTAGTTTGCAAGTGCTTGATCAGCATTAGCAACTAGAATTGGTTCCCAATCGATGTCGTTAGCAGCCATAGTATCAGCAACATTAAGCTCTGTAGTTGTACCAGACTGAACACAGATGCTTGCGCCGTCCATGTCAAAAATGCTTGAAATACCTGAGTTACCACGGACCATGAAGCTTTGACCATCATAGAATGTTGTAGCTGTGAAGTTTAAGCCTAAAGCGGTATCACGACTACTGGTCCAAGTGGTTGTACGAATAAGAACATCAACTTCACCAGTTTGTAGTGCAGTGAAACGCTCTTGTGAAGAAAGCTGACGATATTCAACAGCTTCGCTATCGCCAAGTACAGCAGCAGCTACAGCACGGCAGTAGTCAGCGTCGATACCTTCCCAAACACCTTGGTCGTTAATAGTACCGAAACCTGGTGTTGTAGCTTGGCCAATACCACAGCGTAGAACGCCACGATCTTGAACTTCTGCGAGTGTTTGAGCTAGACCTAATGAGCAAAGCCCAATCAGTAAAATAGCAGCAAGAATTTTGCGCATAAATATTACTCCTTACGAATTAAATTTTCGGGTAGTCCCAAAAGCATACTAACCTGTAGGGGTTGTATAAGTAAAGAGTTAAGACCCGATTAAATTTAGACTAACATAGTCAAGATTAGAATCTCGTTTTATATGAAGTCACACTTATCATTGTTAGTTAAAATAAATGAACACATTATTAATCCACAGTTACTTCAAGGTTTTTCTGTAAATAATGAATCTAAAATACAAATCCATTTTTCAATGACTGTGTTGGCGAAAAGACTTCATAATTGAAATTCAAGTATTTAGGACCAATAAGACTATGTCAGATGGATATTATCAAAATAATGTGTATCCTGTCAATGTATATTTCGTAATGGTTGAGGTAAATATAGTAAAAGTCTGATATTTATTGATTTCTAGTTTCAATTTATTGTGTTATTTTGAAATGACTGGTATTTTTGAGGATGGACTTTTGAATATTGGGCAAGCTGTTATTGTGTTGGAATTTTTACAATATGGAACATAGTTGTTGAATATTAAGATTAGGGGCTTTACAAGAGGTGGGTAAATATGGCACACTACGTATTAGGCCAAAGGCCTAAAATGTTTTTTTTCAACTACTACCTAGGGAATAAGAAGGATAAGGGGACCACTTATCCTTCTTATTACTTTATATACCCATCACCTATTTAAAACTTAAAGAAGTTTTTGACAGGAATTGTCTGTGATTGTTTCGATGCATGTGAAACATGCTGAAAAACACAAAAGTCTAATAAGTACGTGTGCAAAATTAAGTTACATCAAGTAAGTTTCTACCAAACCTGTACAGGACGTCATCTCTCCAGTATTTTAAATGTAAAGATAGTTAAACTTATTTGTGACTTGGTACTTAGTATAAATACTGGGGCTCTTTTTTATGAGCGCTATTTAGTTGTAAGGGTGTTTGATAGGGAATTGGATTAAGACAGTTGAGCAATTTCAGTTTTGAGCTGCTCGAGCAGCCCCGCTTCTACGGTCAGACGAGCGGTCTTAAGTGCATTGTAAACAGCTTTACTATCTGCAGAACCGTGCCCGATAAAGGCATAACCATTTACACCAAGCAGAGGTTGCGCCCCATATTCAGATGGGTCTAACTTTGCTCTTAGTTTTCTAAAAACAGGTTTTAAAAGTAGTGCACCAAGCTTTGCAAGTGGTCCGCCTGATTCAACACCTTCTCTAAGCCATTTGAAAATTGTTTTTGCTTCACCTTCAGCAAGTTTCAAAATGACATTGCCAGTAAAGCCATCCGTCACAATAACTTCAACATCACCAGAAAGTACGTCACGACCTTCTATGTTTCCGTAGAACTTGATAGAAGCTGTTTCTTTAAGTAGTTGGTGACTTTCAAGAGTTAGCTCATTGCCTTTTTCTTCTTCTTCACCTATTGACATGAGCCCAACTTGTGGATTTGTGCTGCCATGTAGCACACGGTGATAGATAGAACCCATAACTGCAAACTGTTGTAAATAGCTTGGACGGCAATCGGCATTAGCACCAGCATCTGCAAGAACTGAGACGCCTTTTAAGGTTGGCATATTTGCCATAATCGCAGGTCGTTCTACGCCTTTTATCCTACCTAATACAAACAAAGACGCTGCCATTGTCGCGCCTGAGTGCCCCATAGACACGCAAGCGGAGCATTCGCCAGATTTAGCCAGTTGCATGGCTTGCATGATTGAAGATTCTTTACGACGCCTGACTTCACTTGCGTGGTCTTGCATCGTAATAACATCCCTTGCATCATGGATAGGCACAGTAGCACCATGTTTGGCCAGCTCAGCAGATAAGATTTCAGTATCGCCAACCAAAACAACATTGATGCCTTCACTTTGAGCACGAATTGCTCCTTCAACAGCCGCATGTGGCATGTTGTCGCCACCCATAGCATCAAGTGATATAGCTTTGGATTTTAAAGCTTGCTGTTTAGTGGTGTCAGTGTTTACAGAGATAGAGCTGTTGGCATCAACTGTCATGAGTCTGAGTATAGCTCTTGTTCCCTTAAGGTGTTAGTGATGTTTTTTGCTAGATGAATTTACTGCGTAGTAAGCGATCTGAATATAAAGTGCGTGATAGATTTTGGATTAAACTGTCCAAATAAGTTGTTATTTACCCATAATCTTAAGTTCGGGTTCGTGTTTGTCATAGCGGAGCATCTCTGCAAGTCTTCCTCTAGATACAGGACGGTGTGGACGTTTAGGCACAAAAGCAGTCACAATATCTACCCAGCGAGGTTTGGAATACTCAAGCACAACATGTAAAGGTATTTTTACTGTAGGGCTTGGCGATATTTGCCCAAGGACCAAAATACGCTCGTCAAGAACATAGCGCATTAGTTCTTTGCCATAGAGAATGCTACCAACCATATCACTCTCGTTAAAGCCTTCGCTCAAGGCATGATTGTGTGCATGTGGCCCTATGCGATATTTGCCTTCTTTAATTAATGGTCGCAAATCTTCTAGGGTACGAATTTTTGGTTTGCGTTTCTTTAGTCTTTTAAAGGCCTCATCATCTGGATGCACGTGTCGCAAATCATCTGAGTTTGAGAATTTAGAATTTGATTTTTTATCTGCCATGGGCTTCTCGTAAAAGTAAAGTTTTAATCTAGTTAGTTCCGTATGTATTTAAGATACCATGCATTATAAATGACAAGACAGGCAAAGAAATAAATAACCTTAACAAAGCCATAAAGAGTTGCAGGCATACTGTCTTATTACCTTGAGCTACCTGACTTTGAACTACCTGGGCATAATGTTTTTATTTGGATAAAGCTTTGAGAAATTCATTAGCTTGTCAGTTCAATATTGGATTTTGCTAATGCGGTTTTGGTTAATGAATTAAGTTTGGGTGAACTTTAGTAGGGTTAAGGTTTAAATGTGAATTTTATAAAGTGCCTAGTAGCTAGTTTTATCTTGCCATCCTCTGTTATGATGTTCTTTAGATGATATTAACGACACTGATGATCGCGTCCCTCCTTAATGTCAGTGATCCTAGTGGGGATGCTGTTGGAGCCGGTGAACTAGCGGCGCCTAAGGCAGCAATTTTTCGAGACTTATCAAATTTTGACGTACTTAATTTAAGTATTGCAGATCAAAATACTTTTGCATTTGAAATTAGTATGGCTTCTTTAGAGAATCCTTGGGATTTACCTTTAGGGTTTTCGCTACCTATTATTGAAGTATATGCTTTAATTGATCCCGTAAAACGCAATGACGCTGTGCATGAACTTTTACCTGGCTCAGAAATGAGCATTGGTAAGGGTAAAAAGTGGAATTATGCTTTTCGAATAACTGGAAATGCGATTGACGCTTATACTGTCAGAGATGGTGTTTTAAGCGCTATTGATCAAGAAATTGATCTTAGCTATTCGATTACGGATAATCGAATTTATATCGAAACAAATATTAGACTAGTTGGTGACTTAGGTGTTTATGCTATGTCTGGTAGTTACGATCCTTTTAGTGAAACAGGTTGGCGCGGTGTAGCAAAAGATAGCTCCTCTTGGATGTTGTCGAGTGAAACCCAAACATCACCTGTTATGGACGTAGTAGTAGATGATTTTTCGATGCAACAAAGGTCTATTCAATCTGGAGTATTACCTGAAATTACTGCTTCGGCACGACAGCCTTTTTGGTTGTGGATTGTGGTTGCTGGTTTATTGACTTGTTTGTTGGCCTTAATCTTGAGACCTAGAAAGAAAATTCAGGACAAACTCACCGTTAGTAGTGAGGTCGAGCAAAAAGCCAGTGTTCCTGAACCAATTTCTGAAGCTAGTTCTGAATCTGGATTTGAAGCTACTTCGAAGTCTGTGGATTTGGAAAGTCTGGTAGTTGGATTTCAAGAAGATATACACGACCATGCGCAGCCAGTTGATCTTTTGGAGGAGGCTCGAGCCTTCCAACCTCCACAAGCGAAATCAAACTCACCCAAAGTAACTGAATCCGAAACCCAAGCACTGAAAAAAACACGTCCTATTCAATGGACCTCTTGGGATGAAGGCGAGTTTGCCTCTGAGGATACGCTAGATACGATGATTGAGTTTGACCGTATAGCCAATGAAGAAGTGCAACAAAAAGAGGTTCATCTAAATGTAGAACGTCTTGATTCGGAAACTGAAAGTGATGCTCTACTTGATACACATTCTGCAGGAATGCAACCTCCAAAGACCCAGTTTGAAGAGAACCTCCTACCTAATGTAGAAGATGAAAGCCTTTTATCTAGTAAGCAACCTCCAAAGGGGTTTACAAAGCGTATGAAAACCTTTGGTTTAGATAAAGCTGATGAAGAAGATACAAGTGAGAGCTAAAGTTCTAAAATACTGAGAACCTTAAGACTATTCCTAATTTTTAAAATAACGGTGTTTCCTTTTTGCCAAAGGATTTCACCGTTTAAGTCTAGTGTGAATGTGTAGTCAGATATATTGCAATCGATAGTTTCAGTTTGTGAATGTTGGCATTCTAAAGTTAAAGCAGGCACATCTGGATTTTGCCAAGCAGTTGAAACAGAGTCTTCTGTTTGGAAATTCTGCCACTTTAGACCATTAAACCCGATCAACCGTACATAATCTAAGAGCGTCACTTTAAGCAAAAAGATTTCGTCATCACGAATAATTTGCCATTGATTAGGTAAATCTATGCCTGTTTCAAAACCTAAACAAAGTTCTGTTGCAGGGCTTTCGCCTTTAGCTATGGCACTTAGACTTGGATAGATTAACTGATTTTTGAGTGAAGCAAGATAACTTGTAGCAATAGCTTCGTTAAGAAAACAACCTATACGTAATTGGTTAAAGACAGTACCATTTTCAGAAACTTCTACTATGCTGCCCTTAAAATCTAAAGCATTTAAGCGATTGAGTTCTTGTGTCGCTTCTGTAATATTTAAGTAATTACCAACATCTATGTGCCAAAAGCTATTATCTTGTGCAGTGCTAAAGGAGCTTAAGTTAATTATATTTAAGAGTACTAGCATAACAACAAAGGTGGTGATACCAATACTTAGTTTTTTATGAATTCGAATCTTAAAGGGCATAATGGTCTGAGAATAAGGGAATAAAGGTGCTTTTGGATGCTACAAGCAAAGGATATGATTAGGCTATGAGTAGTTATATTGTGCGAGTTGCCCGCCCCAGCGATTATCAAGCCTTAGCTGGTTTGTTAGCAGAGTTATTAGGACAGTCTAACATTAAAGATGACTTAGCAAATGCATTAAATACCAATTTGCTTCGACTACTATCTACACCTGGTACTACGTTATTAGTTGCTCAAGAAGAAAGTCCAGATGACACACCAGACGATACAACAGATACAGCAAGCGAAGAAAAAGCTCCTAATGCTTTGGACAATACTGGACAGGATGTTATTGGCTTTATATCACTATTTAGCTATTGGGGTTTGCTTGATGATGCACCGAATGCTCTACTTGACAGAGTGGTTGTGGCACAGCGTTATCAGTCAAGTAGTGTTGTTGCTGCCCTTTTAGAACAAGGTGTGGGTGCTTGCCAAGCAATGGGTTGTAGTCAAATTCAATTTATTGCTGCGGAAGGCTCTTTAAATCCAAAAGAAACCCTTGAGAAAATGGGTTTTGTAGAACAAGATAGTATTTTTAATTTGGAGATACGTTAAGTGTATGTCTGATTCAAAGGTAGATCGAAAACCTGAACTGGCTTCTTTGGCTAAAACAGACCAGATAAAACAAGCAGTTAAGTTGTTAAAAGCTGGTGAACTTGTTGCCTTTCCAACTGAAACAGTGTATGGCTTAGGTGCTGATGCTAGCAATCCTGACGCTGTAAAGAAAATTTTTGAGGCCAAAGGTAGACCTGCTGACCATCCTGTGATTGTTCACTTGCATAGTGCTGAAGAAATCCGTGACTGGGCAAAGGATATTTCAGAAAATACTTGGTTACTGGCTGATGCTTTTTGGCCTGGACCACTGACACTCATTTTAAAAAAACAAACACATGTTTTAGATTGTGTAACAGGGGGGCAGGATAGCGTTGGCTTAAGAGTACCTAGTCATCCTGTAGCTCAAGAGCTGTTGACAGCTTTTGGGGGCGGAGTGGTTGCACCGTCTGCGAATCTCTTTGGGCATATAAGCCCTACAAGTGCAGAGCATGTAAGAACTGATTTTGCTGATGCTATTCCGCTAATTCTTGATGGGGGAAATAGTGAAGTCGGTTTAGAGTCAACGATTGTTGATTTGACAGGACCGAACCCACGAGTATTGCGCCCAGGGGGAATCTCTGTAAGTGATTTGAAAGCTGTAATATCAACAATAGAATTAGTAAGCAAAGAGGCAAATTCGAAGACTGCCCTAGAAACTAACTCGGATACTGGATCTAAAAATTTGGAACAGGGTGCTTTAGCGAGTACTGGAGAATTACGGGCATCGGGTTTGTTAGATAAACACTACGCACCTAAAGTAAAGACTTACTTAATTAAAGATTTGTCCGTTGCATTTGAATCAATAAAAGAAGCGTTGGCGAGTGGCTCAAGAAGTGAAGAAAAACAAATTGGTGTAATTGCTTTTAGTACTAGCCAGTCTTCAGTACATACTTTCGAAACTCAGGTCAAGACTTGGATACAGTTAGCAAATACGCCAGAAGCTTATGCAAAACAGTTATACAGTAGTATGAGGAACTTGGAAGATAATGTTGACGAGATTTGGATCGAAGCAGTCCCTGAGGATAAAGCTTGGTTAGCTGTTAACGATAGATTGCGTCGGGCAACTGTGAGTTTCGATGTGTGAATCTTAGAACACGTTTGAGACCTAAAGCAATTTGTAGCTATAGGTGTGTCGCTAACTACCTTAACCAAGCTTGCTCTATGAGAATGTTATCTAGAATGCCACATCAGTCGTAAATAAGGCTAGACTAAACAATCGCTTTTGGAGAAGGAAGCTAAGATGTCAGAATTTATTAGTTTTGAAAATTTGGTTGGTCACTTGGCATCATTGAAAGAACATGAAATGGCAAAGTTATGTGATGCGTTGGTTGATGATCCACGCTTGCGTGATCTTATTGAAATGATTGATGCATACCTTTATTTATCTAATGAAGAATCACCACCGTTGAATTTAATCAGAGATAGTTTAACGGATAGAGAACTAAATTAGCTAAATGAATACAAAATTATTTTTAGAATTAAAAATAGTGTGGTTTATTAGTTGAATGCTACTTTTTTGAAAATTTCAGCGTTAATTATTGTATGTTGGTTTACAATGTAAGCTCGGGAACTAAGATATCCTATATAACTTACTAACTTAATATTATGCGATTATCAACTACAGATGTTTACGCTTTTCAAGCATTGGGCTATTTAGGCACCTGTGATACTGAATGTTGGATGAGCAGTGATGACATTAGCTCAGCTACAGGTGTTGCTAGACCATACCTAGTGCGAATTTTAGCTACGCTTAGTAACAATGGAATTATTGTTTCTAAAAAGGGTACGGGTGGTGGTTATGCACTTTCAAAGCATGCCAAGGACATTAATCTCAAAGAAGTTATGCGAGCAATTGATGGTCCAGTTGCACCTTTATCTTGCATAAGTCTAAATTGGAATGAGTCTTGTGTAGAAGAAAAACGCTGTCATGCAAGAACAACAGTTTGGCAACGTGTTCGAGATGCCATGTTAGCAGCCTTAGAAGAAGTAACCGTTGATGATTTAGCAATAGATTTTAAACAGGGCAATAATTATCAACCCTGTTTAGAGCATTTGTTAAAAGCTAATTCTTGAGCTTCAAGTAGGATTAGCAACTTTGCTAGCAACTAATGTAAATTGGGCAGGTACTTTAGGATTTTGTCTTGTGGCGAGCTCTACTAATTTTTCAATACGAAAATTATTTTGGGCAAAGCTCGTAACAACTTCACCAAGTGTCCAATATCTAACTAAACAAGTTGGAAGTAGTTCTGGTGTTTTATGGAAGTCTGCATAGGCTACGGGCACTGTTTGTGTTCTGCTGTCGAAGTAGTCTCCAGTAAATACTTGCGTGTCTTCTTGAAAGCCTTTTCTGTTGAGCGGGTGAAATTCATTTAGGATGAGTTGACCATTGGGCTTGAGTATTTGCTGAAGTGCCTTTATAAACTTATCCAAGTCTAAAAAATAGTGAAGAATGCCAAGTTCCAAAATAATTAAATCGAAGTGTTGATGGTACTGTTTGTCTTCAGTACTTTTTATAAAATCTGAGGTGACGTAGGTAATGGATGTGTTGGCTGCGTTGGCAAGCTCGAGCCCATACCTTGCATTCGGCTCAGAAAAATCGAAGACTGTAACCTCTGCACCAAGCAAAGCCATTGACACAGCCATTCTGCCATGTGACCCTAATGGATTGGCAATGATTTTTCCTTGTAGACTATCTAAATGAGGCAGAATTCTGCCTAACTTGTTCTTAGGGTCAGCTTTAAGTATCGCTGCTTGTTCGTCAGGTGTGCCATAAGCTTTTAC
>CALHRJ010000044.1 GCA_938038395.1 uncultured Deinococcales bacterium
CCTGAAAAGCACCTACTACATGTCTAAATGGATAGAAAGCAAAAACAGCAAGTAACAAGAAATGTATCTCAAATGTCAAATTGGTTCAGAACTATTCTTTTTAGTACTACACTAGTCAATGCCGTTGGCTGTTTTTTACTATTCCCCTTTGGCACTCTTCCTAAAACACTGCGAGCTATGGTCGGTTTTCCTGAACCTGAAAACCCTTTATACCTACTCTTAATTTCAACATGGATAGGCTTATTTGGTGCTGCTTACTTGTGGCTAGCCCTTCGCAAAAGCGATAACCTTATGTTCTTTTCTTTTGCCCCCATAGGAAAGCTATCATTTTCTGGTGCCATTGTTTATTTCTTCTTACAGAATCAGCTAGGACCACTAACGCTTTTAGCAGCAATGACCGATTTCATTCTGGCTATCTTGTTCTATATCTATGTTATTCAACAACAATTGAGACCTAGTAAACAACATCTATAAAGTTTCCTTAAGTCGCACATAATTCACCTACATAAAAATCACAAAATACGATATGCTAGTTCCCATGAGTAACAAACTAGCAGACGCTCTCAATAATCGCCCATGGCTGCTTGCCGATGGTGCCTCTGGAACCAACCTCTTCAAAAAAGGTCTCAAACAAGGTGATCCACCTGAGATTTGGAACCTCGAACAACCCGAAAAAATATTAGAATTACACCGCGACTTTATCGATGCGGGTGCAGATATTATTTTGACCAATTCTTTTGGTGGCACAAGAAATCGTTTGAAGCTTCATAAAGGTCTAGATGAACAATGTTTCGAACTTAATAAAATTGCAGCCGAACTAGCACACAAAGCTATTGCTGATAGCGACAGAGATGATGTAATTGTTGCTGGCTCTATGGGTCCAACAGGCGACCTCTACGAACCAATTGGTCCGCTATCTATAGCAGAAGGTGCAAAAGCTTACGAAGAACAAGCTAAAGGTTTAGAAGCTGGTGGCGCAGATGTGCTTTGGATAGAAACACTTTCTTCAATGGAAGAAGTTGAAGCAGCACTAACAGGCGCAGCAACAACTGGATTGCCCAGCGTAGTTACCGCTAGTTTTGATTCAAGTGGACGTACCATGATGGGTCTAACGCCAGCAGAATTTGCAGATTCACTACGTGCTATGCCTCATGCGCCAATGGCCTTTGGTGCAAACTGTGGCAATGGTACAGCAGATTTATCGGCAGCTATTCTATCAATTGCAAATCAGAAAAAAGATGATGTTTTAATTGCAAAAAGCAATGCAGGCGTGCCTGAATACAAGGGTGGCGAATTTGTTTACTCTGGCACGATCGAACATATGGCAAACTACGCTTGTATCGCTAGAGATTTAGGCGCAAAAATTATTGGTGGCTGTTGTGGTACGAGTCCAGAACACTTGGCTGCTATGCATAAAGCGTTGAATGAAACTGAACCCAAAACACCGCTTACTGTTCAAGAGATTGCAGATACACTTGGGCCTCTCAGTAGTCCACAGGAAGCTAATCCTGGCGATCACAGAAGTAGTCGTAGACGTGGCAGACGTTCAGAATAATCGCTCAAAAAATTAGTTTTGAAACTAATGCCTAGTTCAAATAAGAACTAGGCATTTTCTATATTTGTTTGTAAAAACATCATGCCTTTACAAATGTAATACTTGCTATACACAGCTTAATTCTTTGTTACACTAGTAACACTATTAAAAGAGGAGTTTTACATGAGTGCTACAACATCATCTCAATTACCTTTACAAGGATTTTCTGAATCAAGGCTCGAGCGCATCACGAGCCATTTACAAAGTTATGTCGATAAAGGTTATCTAAAAGGCATCAATGCTGCCATCACCCGAAACAGCGACTTAGTCTACAACCACAGCTTTGGCAAACTTGGCGAAGGTAAAGCTAAGATGGAACAAGATGCTGTCTTTCGCATCTACTCCATGACTAAAACCATCACCAGCGTCGCAGCGCTAATGCTACTAGAAGAAGGTAAGTTCTTACTCACCGACCCAGTTCACAAATATCTACCAGCTTTTAAATCAACTAAAGTCTTCGATAGCTCAACCCACACTGGCATTAAGCTCGTTGATCAAACGACCGAAATGACCATCCAGCATCTTTTTACCCACACCGCTGGTCTAAGTTATGGCTGGTACCATGACACACCTGTAGATGAAATGTACCGCATCCTCTCTCAAGAAGTAGACCCATTCACAAGCAAACTTGGTGACTTTGTCAATGCACTGGCAAGTGTTCCATTGGTCTACCAACCAGGTTCGCACTGGCGCTACAGCTACGCTACCGATGTTCTTGGGCACTTGGTAGAAGTCATCTCAGGAGAAAGTCTAGACAGCTTTTTTCAAAGTAGAATTTTCAAACCACTAGGTATGAATGATACAGGCTTTTCAGTTAAAGCAAAACAGATGGACCGCTATACCAGCGTCTACTGTCCTAGTGAGCAATATGGTTTTGGTATTGACTATAGTACGATTCCTTTTGGTGGCAAAACCTATCCGATCGACACACCTGAAAAAAGCATGTTCGTTCGCCCAAGACCCTTGCTTAAAGGTTTCTCTGGTGGTGGTGGTTTAGTCTCTACCCTGCCAGATTACATGACCTTTGCACAAATGCTTTGCAACAAAGGCGAATTTTTTGGAGAGCGTCTTCTAAGCCGTAAAACAGTTGAGTTGATGTCTATGAACCATGTTCCTAAACATATTCGCCCGCTAGAAATTGGTGGCACACCTTTACTAGGTGAAGGCTTTGGCTTAGGCGTGAGTGTTATCGAAAATCCTGAGCAGAACACTTTGTTAGGCTCTACAGGAAACTATGGTTGGGGTGGCGCTGCCATGACTAACTATTGGGTTGATCCAATTGAAAATATTGTTGGCGTTATTATGACCCAGTTTATGCCTTCAGATTATTATCCTATCGCTCAAGAGTTTAGGAATTTAAGTTATCAAGCATTAGTTGACTAGGGGTGTGTCCAGATAGATGTTGAAGGTATCTCTGGAATGAAATTAGAGTGTTGGATTTTCTTAGGACACACCTTGAAGTTTTTTAAAAGGCAAAAAACTTCTATCTATATTGATATCATTTGTCAGTGAATCAAATTGACAAAAAGGAGTTACGTAATGACTGAACTGAAGCTCGAGCCTGAAATCACCTCCTACATAACCTACTGCGAAAAATACGAAATCAGCCCTTTAACCTTTGACAATGTAGATGAGCAACGGCGCTTATATAACAGCATGCGTGGTGGTCTAGCCCAAGACATTCCTAATGAATTAATCCTAGAGGATACCCATGTAACTGGCGCAGAAGGTCATAAAATCCCCATTCGCATTTACAGAAATAATGCGGAGCCTAATCAACCTTGCTGCCTCTTTTTTCACGGTGGTGGATTTGTCGTTGGTAATATAGAAACGCATAATGATTTTGTTGCAGAGCTAGCACTTAAGGCTGGCGTAACCATAATTTCAGTAGACTATCGCCTTTCTCCTGAACATCACTACCCCGCTGCTTTGCACGATTGTAGAGATGTTCTTATTGATGTTGTTAAACATGCAGATAGCTACAAAATTGATAGTGGTAAACTTGCAGTAAGTGGCGATAGCGCTGGTGGAACTTTAGCAGCAGGACTCGCACTACTCAGTCGAGACGAAAAACTTGCTGACATCAAGTCACAACTTCTCATCTACCCTTGGTTTGGTGGGGGTCTTGTTGATATTGGTGCAGAAGTCACGCAAGAAACAGCGCCTCTATTACCTGC
>CALHRJ010000045.1 GCA_938038395.1 uncultured Deinococcales bacterium
ACAGCTGTTATCTGATAATTTATCGATATCGAAGCTCCAGCTACTTTCTGGCCAAGACTTCTCAAATGCTTTATAGACATTGATACCACTAATTGGTAAATCAGCCTGCTCATAAACAACAACCAATGACCATACACCATAGGCTGAGTTAGGCTGACAATAACTTGTACCTCTCGCCCAGCTTAAGCCACTGACTTTATAGCTACCGTTTGCAGAGACTTGTGCAGTTACATCAGAAACATTTCCATAGTAGTTGCCACTCCAAGAACCATTTGGTAAGTAGTAGTTATATTTTGTATCTGCGCTAACACTTGTACCATTCAAACTCACGCTGCTGTCATTACTACCTGACCCTGACCAGTAAAGATAGGCTGCTGCAACTTGAGCACCTGCTGGCATGTTTAGGTTGACAGACTGGTCACCACGATCACGACAGTCATAGCGATCTTCACGGTAGTTTTCAGAAGCACCAAGTGCAACATAGTCATAACGTCCATAGAAGTTTTTCAATAGATTGTTGTCTTCTTGCTCATAGACAGTATAAACAAGACCAGCGTCTATGTTGTCGATATTTTGATCATTTGCTAAAGTAATAAGGTCACTCTTAGCATCTGAACCAACATCGCTATCGCGGTTATCGTCACCAGCATCTTTAGTAGTCACTCTTGTGCCACTTGGTAGCATAACTGCTACACGGTATTGACCAGGCGTAACCTCATTAAAGAGGTAAGTACCACTTTGATTGGTTGTTGTTTCTTGAACGGTTGCACCTGCAGCATTGTGCAGCTTAACAGTTACACCAGAGATGCCAACTTCATCGCTGTCAATAAGACCATTCTTGTTGTCGTCCCACCAGATACTATTACCAATAGAACCATTGCGAACAATAATAGTTATGCTTGATTCATCTGCATCTGTCACAGCTTGTGTTTGATAGTTAGCAGTAACTGTAGAAGTATTGGTTAGGTTCTCAGTTACAGCATTTAATACACACGTATATTCAACCACTTGACCAGCAGCTAAATTACCAATGAGGTTATAGCAATTCGCCTTACCATTGTCATTGACAACTACATCAGTTAGATCAACATTACCTGTATTCGTCACAACAATTGTATAGATAACATTACTACCTGCTTCTACTTCGCGTGTATCTGGACCTTCTGCTTGTTTGCGGATATCAATCGCTGGTGCTGGTTGTGGGCGCACTACGATTGAAGAGCTATCTTCATCGCTAACTTCTTGTCCACTGTACATACCTTTTACGGTTGCACTGTTTGTTAAATCAGCGGTTGCATTATTAAGAACACACGTATAGGTTTCGCTTGCACCAACTGCCATTGCACCAATGTTACGGTTACAAGTAGCTTTTGTTGGATCAACTACAGCAACATCTGTTAAAGCAACATTGCCAGTATTTGTAACAACGATGGTATAGCTAACATCTGTGCCAAAGTCAAAGGTACGCGTATCTGGACCTTCTTCTTGCTTACGAATATCAATTGCTGGTTGTGGTGCTGGACCAACAATAATTTGGCTAATATCTTGATCTGTTACTGCTTGAGTTTCATACATTGCGTTAACCGTAATCGTATTTGTAAAACCTTCAGTAACATTGACTTTTTTACACGTATAGCTTTGCTCTGCGCCGACAGCTAGACTTGCAAATGTACGATCACAATCTGTTTTATCTGGATCAGTGACTTGTACATCTGTTAAAGCTACATTTCCTGTATTCTTTACAACAACTGCAAAGTTTGCAGTTGCATTGTAATCAATACTTTGGGTATCTGCACCCTCTTCATTTTTACGGATATCAATTGCTGGCGCTGGTGTAAAGGCTGGCGCTTTATAGAATCCAAAATCTACTGTGTCGATTGTTTGGTCTGCTGCAACTGCAATACTTGTTGTAGGCGTATTGCTAGCTGTAAAGTCAGCAAGTACGTTAGCAGTATCTGCAAGTGCTACAATATAGAATTTCGGATAAACTTCTAGCCCACAGAACTTATAGTTACCATTTGGGTCTGTAGTTTGAGTTGCGATAATAGCATCGCTACCATCAACAACACCATTAGCTGTACCTGCTTCGAGATACAATTCAAGACCTACACCTGCGATACCTGTCTCACCATCATCTTGAAGACCATTGTTATTTGAATCAGACCAGACACGGTCACCCACACACTGGTTGTTGTTCACTGGTGGGGTAGTTGGTTCGGTTGGTTCAGTTGGCTCTACTGGCGTGGTTGGTTCTGTAGCTTGCAGCTCGAGCTTACAATCATCATAGACTGTAGCATCTTCTGCATAAAAAGTAATTGCACCATAAACTGCCGTACTTGGCGCAGCTAGTGTGGTCGTATAAGTTTCATAACCATTGCTATTCACTTGAACAACATCTTCAGCTACAGATGCCCAATTAGCATCAAGATAAGAAAGTGTCATTGAAGCCCACTTAGACCCACCACTTGCTTGGCAACTTAGGGTATAGCTTTGCTCTGCTTCAATACGCAAATCTTGGTAAGCACAACCATTGTTGCTAACTTTAAGTGCTTTTGCACCCTCTGCTACTTCTGTAGTCAAAATACTGTAATTTTCAGCACTACCACAGTTGCTCCAACTTGCGACATCCTGTTCAAAACTAGGGTTTTGTATCAGGTTACTCACTGGTGTAGTTGGTGTTACTTCATCAGAAACAGTAACAGAACAACTATCGATAAATACTTGACCATCAGCATATACCCAAACAGTTGCGTACTCAGCATTGGCTGGTGCTGCTGCGGTTGTATTGCCGAGCAAATATTCGCTACTTGAGATAGTTACTTCAGGTGCGTCTGAAATCTTGCCCCAAGCACCATCACTAAAGCCCATGCCCATACCAGCCCAACCTTCGCCAGTGTGTTTCGCATAGCAACTCATCGCTAGGTTATCCCCAGCAGTTACAGCGAAGCTTTGATAAAAACAATCACTCTTGATTGTACCAGCAAAGCTACCTTGGTGTGCATCGGCTGATAGCGTAAGTTTTGCTGCATCACCACATGCGGTCCAGCCGTCTAAGTTACCTTCAAAACCAGCGTTGCTTAACAGGTTAATGCCTGCTGCTGCTGTTGAAAGGCTCGAGCTCAAATCTTGCTTAAATACAGTACTACTCACATCTGGATTTGCTGCCTTAGCAGGTAAATCAATATTTGGCTGTCCTGTACTTACAGTTCTGGTCGTAGTCGTACCACATGCACTAAGAACTAGTGCTAATACAACCAGTACTGTCATCAATATGCTGTACTTCATAGTTGACATATTTCTTAACATCTCCTAGAATTTTGGATTTCCTGTTAATTCAATATGTAAGTTGTGTATGCTGCCCACCCCAAACGTAAATTAACAAAGCTCTTTACGGATCATCATTTACAATGTTGAAATACAAAACGCCAGTACAAAATAATTAATCACACATTATAAAGTCAGAATCTACTCGCTATCCTTATAGCCAATAGAGTTTTAGTCTAGTAATCTTCAGCAGTTTTCGACATGAGATTCAGCCATATTTTTGTTTTGAAAACACTAATTTATATAGATTCAGTGAAGAAAATAGTAATTTATAGAGAAAGATACTTGTTAACAATTCTGATAGATATTAATATAAGCTTATTTTAATCCCTGCCATAACAGTGTGTTAAGCTAAATTCTAATGAGAAAACTCATCATAAAGTTATTCACAATCCTAACTATCCACAAAATACCAGATATGAATGTAAATCATGAATTGGTCTGATGTATTTTCAGCAAGTGTAACGTTATTATTTATCATGGACCCCTTTGGCAATATGCCGATTTTCCATTCGGTTCTCAAAAAGTTTGATTTTAAGCAACGTCAAAAAATTATCATTCGAGAATTGATTATTGCTTTGGTAATCCTTGCACTATTTTTGTACGGTGGTACAGCTTTTCTTGGCTTTTTAGGCTTAGAACAAGCTTCGCTAAATATTGCTGGTGGCATACTCCTTTTCCTAATTGCTATTAAAATGGTTTTCCCAGCTCCTCGTATTGAGGAAGAAGAAGCGGATGAAGACCCCTTTATTGTGCCTTTGGCTATGCCGCTTGTAGCTGGACCATCGGCAATTGCTGTACTTATTTTGCTCTCAAGTACGCAGCCAGACAAAATGGTTGAATGGAGTTTTGCGCTTCTAATCGCTTGGGGTTTAAGTACAGGGATTTTGCTTTTCTCTGGACTACTTATGAAATTTCTTGGGTCGAGAGGTAGTAAGGCGCTCGAGCGCCTAATGGGTCTCTTGCTGATTCTAATTGCAGTCCAAATGTTCCTCGATGGCTTCCGCAGTTACCTAACTGAACTAGGTGTTCTTTAAAGCTTTCAAAAAACCTTAGTCAATTCTTAATCTCAATTCATTCTAAAGACAACAAGGAATGTAATAATCAATACATGTCTATCAGTATTGAAATTGTTGATGAAATACTTGGAAATAACAGCGTTAGTAAAAGCGGTACTAGTAGCAACCCTAAACTAAAGGCTTATGAGCAAAAAGAACGTCGCTGGA